>DATETJ010000010.1 GCA_035283685.1 Candidatus Bathyarchaeia archaeon | reverse complement strand
GTATTTATCATCGATTTTTTTGGGGAAAATGACGGCGTCTTTGTTGCGTACGCCTCTGAACGGCAGCAGTCGTTCGTTCCATCTCCACTGTTTGCTCAGGAAATCATCGACTGAGATCGACGTTAGGGAGATTTGGTAGAGTTGTTCGTGGTCAATTTCGGTTAGAGCTGTGTATGCCATTATTATTCGGTTGTCGAAGAGAGTTAGTCGCGGGTCCTCGCATCCACAGTCTTCAGCTTTGCTGTTGGGTTCAAAAATGGGGATTGGTGAACGCTCGTCGATTACGTATCCGTCGGACGAGGCGGCGTATCCGATGCGGGATATGCCGTCGTTTCCTATCGCCCGGTACAGTATGTGGACTTGTTTGCCCACTCTGACGGCGGCAGCGTTGAATACTCTTCTGGATTCCCACGGGTTTGATACTATCGGCCGAAGGATTGGATTGTCTTGGAACCGTCTCATTCTTTCTGTGTCCTAGCCCTATTTTGTTGCGGTGAGTCCATAGAGTTCATCGATGAGTCTTCTGACAGAGAACATGCCCACAATTTTTCCTTCGCCGTCTACTACTGGAACGTGTCGGATTCCATGTGAGATTATGAGGCGTCTTGCTTCTTCCAGAGAAGCCTCTTTTACGATCGTGGCGACATTTTTCGTCATCACTTGTTCGATGGGGGTGTCCAGTGAGACGTCGCTAGCTATCATTCTTATGGCATCTCGCTCGGTGAAGATTCCTATGCATTTTTCCTTGTCGTCCGTGATGACGATTGAGCCTATGTGTCTTTCCCACAGTGTTCGGACGGCTTCTTTGGCTGTGATATTGGTCTTCGCTGTTACCACGTCTTCGATCATTACGTGCTTTACCATCAGCAAATTTGTTTTGCCTCTGTGCCTAGCTCTGGTTTCCTTGATTAATAAGGCAAACTGTCTGAGGATTCACAAAAATGCTGTCTGGAAGGCTTTTCGCACGAAAAAGGCCGAGAAAGCTAGTATCTGGTGTTTACTGGCTCTATTTGGCGGTCGGTCTGAAGTTCCATGCGGGCGGAAAGGTAGCTAACAGTGGCTTCTGCTCCCTCGTTGAGGTTGAGTCCTTTCTCAGTTATTCCGTCGTGGCAGCCGCCTGTTGTGAAATTATAGACGAAGGCGTTTTGGGTGTTCTGTCCTAAGAACCAGTTGAAGATTGTTCGTGCTGCTTTCTTGTAGTGGCGGTTGCCTGTTGCCCGGTAGGCCGATAATGCTGCTTCCGTCATTGAGGCTGCTTCCACGGATTGCTGATCGTACGTTGACCGTGATTCTCCTTTTTTGTACCAGCCTTTGTTGCCTATGGGCACGAATTTGTCGTTTAGTATTTGAACTTCGAGTAGGAATTTCAGGGACTCCTCCGCGACTCGAACATATCTGGTTTGTTTTGTTTCTTGGTAGGCTTCGAAGAGAGCTTGTGGAAGTCTGCCGTTGACGTAGGTGAGGTAGGGTTCAAACCAGCGCCAGTCGATGGAGCGCGTGTTTTTGTAGTATTCGAGCAGTTTGTCTGATAGTGTCTTTATGTTCTGGGTTAGGTTTTGGTCTCGTGTGAAGGCCTTGTGGTAATTACTTAGGCCAAGTATTGCGAAGGCTTTCGCTCTGGGGGATTTAAAGAAGCATGCCCACCGAAAGGCTTTGTCGAAGATTTCTTTTGCCAGAAGCTTCCTCTCGGCTGATAGCTTGCTGTTTATTACGTATCCGCAGGCCCACAGGGTGCGACCTGCACAGTCTTCGGACCCTTCGTCGTCAATGAAGTTTCGATCATAGCTTAGGAAGTTATGCATTTTGCCGTCTGCTCTCTGCATGTGCAAAAGGAAACTTAGGTATGTGTCTATCAACCTGTCCGATTGGGAGTTTTCTTTGATTTTGCTGTGCTTGGTGATGGCTATGAGAGCTCGGGCGTTGTCGTCGGTTGTGTATCCTTCTAGCCGATTTGGTGTTCCGAATTTAGAATGTTGAAAAACGCCAGTGTCATCTGTGATTGCTTTAAGGAAGTTTAGTTTGATGGGTGGGAGATTCACGTGAGCGTTCCTCTTAAGCGTGTATCGCTTGTTTGAGTATGTCTGTGTATTTTTGGGCGACCTTTGGCCATGTAAAGCTTCGACTGTACCTGTAAGCTTTTTTCTCTATGTCTCTTCTCAGTTTGTCGTTTTCTAGAAGTTTCTTCACTCCATCGGCGATTGAGTCTGGGTTTTTGAACTCGCAGAACATGCCTCGTCCGTGAGACAGCACCTCTTTAGCGTGGAGGTAGGGAGTTGATACTACTACTCTGCCGGCTCCTAAAGCGTAGACTAAGGTGCCGCTGCTGATTTGGTCTGAGCCTATGTAGGGTGTGATGCAGATATCTGTGGCGTGGAGGTACCTTATTAGTTCCCTTTTTGTTAGGAAGCGGTTGTGAAATCTTACGTGGTTCTTTAATCCCAGTTGGTCGACTAGTCTGATGAGGTTCATGCGGTAGTTTTCGCCTTCGATTTTTCTTACTTCGGGGTGTGTTTCGCCGATTATAAGGTAGAGTATGTTTGGGTGCTTTTCAACTAGAGGTGGGAGTGCTTGGATGGCGTACTCGATGCCTTTGCCTCTGTTTATTAGGCCGAAGGTGGACAAGATGGTTCTTCCTTTCAAACCCAGCGAGGGCTTCACGTTGTCACTGTTTAGGAAGGGCATGTCTGGGCAGCCGTGTTGGACGACGTTGATTCTCTTGCTTGGGACGTTGTATTCCTTGAGAATGTTCTTGGCGGTTCTTGCCATGACCACGATTGCTTTGCTGTGAGAGAGGGTTTCTTTCAGCACGTTTCGTGCTGTCGATTCGAAGTCTGGTTGGACTGTGTGGAGTGTGGTTATGACTGGTTTGTGTACGTTTTGGAGGAAGGAGAGGATGTACTTTCCCCATTCTCCTCCGTATATTCCGAATTCGTGTTGTACGTTTACTACGTTGATTTTGGATGAGTTGATATACTTGGCGGCTTGAATGTAATCCTCTTCGAAATCCTGCCTTATCTGTTGTTTGACTCGGCTGTCGTAGTCGTAGATTGTCTCTATTTCGTTTACGCTTATGAGTCGGGCTGGGGCGAATTCACCGAGGAGGTCTATGGAGTCGACTAGGTCTTTCGTGAAGGTGGCTATTCCGCATTCTCTGGGAGTGTACGTGCCCAGAAAGGCAATGTATTCTTCGTTCGATTCTGGAACTCGAGGCTTTGTGGACAATTCTGACATTACCTTGCCTGAATTTTTCGCTTCAAGAATGTAGTGAATTTTGGCTTGAAAACGCCTTTGTAGATTAATACGCGTTTCGCCGTTAAAGAAATTTGCCTCTTGTTGATGTTGTTTTCTGAGGTGAGAAGTAGCGCGCGCTCTTGATATCAAGTGCTCCCCTACAAACACATTTTCAGAATGCCCTCACTTTGGCTCCTTGTTGTAGCTTAGTCCTACTGTTACGCCTGTGACTACGCCGAACCATATGATTAGCGCGCGCTTGAAGTGGACTGGGGGGGATTTGAACCCCCGACCTCCTGAGTGCAAGTCAGGCGTTCATACCAAACTGAACTACCAGCCCTCATATTTGGAATAGCAGAGTCTAAATTTAGGGTTTTGTTTACCTGATCTGTCGTGTTTTCTTTCTGAGGCAAAAAATAAATGAAAACTAGAAATTAAGGTGCATTCTTAACGATTGACATCATTAGAATAACATTTCTGCATTTGGAATGCGTGTTCTTCTCGAGGTCACAGAGGTTTTCTGTTGAGTCCTTTTATTTTGTCGAAATGTTCATCGGTTGAGACCAACGCTTCTGTTTTGTTGAAGATTGCAGAGGCTGCATGGATAGAATCTCTTGGGTCAAGACTGTGTTTTTTGATAAGGCCCAACGCAAACGACAGTAAATCTTCGGTCACTGAAATTAGTTTTACGTTTGGGAAATTCAAGAAGGCTTCACCTGCTATTATAGCGTCTTGCTGCGTTCGATACTTCTTCACAACCCAAACAATTTCATCAAAAGTAAGCGCCGACGAACACGCTTGCTTTTTTCCTTGCTGTACCTGCATGAGAAGGTTTCTCGCTCGGTTGCCGATTTCCTCTGTGTTTAAGGTGGCGTACAAGAAGACATTAGAGTCGAGGTAGAGCACTTACATGTTCCTCGAGCTCAGTTCTTCTTCGTAGGCATGTGCGCTGATTCTCTTAACGGAGGAGCCTTTTTTAGCGATTTCTTCGAAGGCGCCTACCGCATCAAACACGAGTTTCTCTAAGACCAGTTTTTCTCCTTCCAGCTTGAAAACAACCCTCGAACCTGGATGTATTTTAAGCGTCTTCCTGACTGCCCGTGGAATAACTACTTGACCTTTAGGACCGACTTTCATTTCTTCTTCTAACATAATTCCTACCCAAAGTTATACAAACGTAAGACCTGTATTTATACATTTTTCAATGAACGGCAACTGAGAAAGTGCACAGTGGGATTTGAACCCCTGATCTCCTGAGTGCAAGTCAGGCGTTCATACCAAACTGAACTACCAGCCCTCGAAGGAGCATCCTACAATTTCAGCCTATTTGGCAGTTGTCCTCTATTTGGATTTTTCCTCGACCCTCTCCCTCTCCTTCCACACCATTTCACGTCAGCATAGATGATGCGCACCACAAGCAACATCGAATCGCACCACAAACCATGTTGAAACGCACCACAAAACACCAGCCAACAGAGCCAGAAACAACATACAGAACCATGGACAGAACGCCAAAAACACGCTGAAAACTACAACTTTCAACGCAAAAAATTTTTCTGCGCTCATACTAACCCTCGTCCACGCTCATAACTGCGAAAAACAGAAAAGCCAAATCAACCTAAACCCTCTTCTCCGAGGAACACAAACCATGCCAACATACATTCTACTCTCTACACTCACCGATGAAGGAAGAAGAACAGTAAAAGAACGCCCAGAAAGAATACAAGAAGTCAACAAAGAAATCGAAGCCCTAGGCGCCAAAGTCCTCTCACAATACGTAGTACTCGGACCCTACGACTTCGTCAACGTAGTTGAAGCGCCAGACAACAAGACAATCGCCAAAGTCTCGATGGAACTAGGCTCAAGAGGCACAGTTCAAATAATGAGCATGGCAGCGATACCCATCAACGAGTTCATAGCCAGCATGAAGAAAACCGCAGCCAAGAAAAAATAACCGTTAGCGGCTGCGAACTCTCCATTTTTCTCTTTTGCCTTGCCGGCGGTTCTAGCACACGTAGTAGTTCATGACTTTCTTCATACGTTGCGGCGCAGACACGTGATCTGACAGCTTTTTCAATATCTTTATCATCTGAGGCTGAAATCGGGCAACATCTGTAAGGGTAATCAAACCCCTTAGTCGACCGTGATCAACCACCGGCAGTTTCTTGATCTTCTTTTCAAACATCAATCGCGTGGCATCTTCCAAATCCATGTCAGAATAGCCAGCGATAAGCGGCTTCGTCATAATATCCTGCACCTTGGTCCTAGTTGGGTTCTTAGATTTACCTATGACCCGCTTAAGCAAATCGCGTTCAGTAATTATGCCCACGGCTCTTCCTTTTTTTGTCACCACAAGGCACCCGATTTCATTCTCGTTCATGAGTTTAACAGCTTTCATAACTGTTGCAGTGGCTTCGACTGTGATTACGGTTTCAACCATGATGTCCTCAATTTTCAGCATCATCACTTACTGCACCCTAAACTATCTTGTGCCCCCCCGAGTCTATAAGCTCACAGAACACAAAATCAAGATTCGCAGTAAGCTCACTTTGCTCTTCCTCGTCCAACCTCGAAAGAAAAAGCTTTTCAGTCAACAAATCCCAGACAGCATTCAGAGGCTGAAACCTCGTGAAAATCGGCATCCTAGTTGGCGGCGGAGACGCACCCGGCCTGAACGCGGCAATCAAAGCAGCGGTGACCAAAGCAAACGCGTTAGGCTTTGAAACCATAGGCATCAAAAACGGGTGGGCAGGTCTCCTAAATCTGGACACCCAATCGTTAACTCCGGATAACGTGGAAGAAATCCACTCACGAGGAGGCGTAATTCTCTACACGTCAAGAACAAATCCGTTCAAAATCGAAAACGGACCTAAAAAGGTCATTAACAACATCAAGAAACTGAGACTGCACGCGTTACTGGTCATGGGCGGCGAAGACACCTTAAGCGTAGCCCAAAAGCTCTACGAAATGCGCACGCCAATTGTGGCCATCCCTAAGACAATCGACAACGACCTTTCAGGAACAGACTACAGCATAGGCTTCGACACAGCAGTCGCTATAGCCACGGATGCAATTGACAGATTACGCACGACGGCAGAAGCGCATCACAGAATAGTAATCGTCGAAGTTATGGGCAGAAACACAGGCTGGATAGCACTTTACGCTGGGCTGGCAGGTGGCGCAAACTTAACCTTAATTCCCGAGTTCCCGTTGGGGCTAAGTCAAATTTACGATGTGTTGAAAAAACGCGAAAAAAATGGAAAAGCCTACAGTATCATCGTTGTGGCTGAGGGCGCCAAAGTCTTCAAAGAAAAAGAACAAATCGTCATGGCAAGTGAAGATAAAGATGAGTTTGGACATCCGCGGTTGGGCGGGATCAGCCGCGTTCTCGAGGGTCTTATACAAGAAAACACTGGGCTGGAGGCAAGGTCAGTTATTCTGGGCCACCTGCAACGTGGCGGTCCACCGACTGCTTTCGACAGGATATTGGCAATGAGGTTGGGAACAAAGGCAATGGAGTTGGTTCTAGACAGAAGGTGGGGAGAAATGGCTAGTTTCCAGGCTTGCGACGTGGTCTCCGCACCGTTGAAAGACGCTTTGAAGGAACGAAAATGCGTGCCTCAAGAACTCTACGAAGTGGCTAAAACATTCTTCAGATGAGACTACTCTTCCTTCGCTTTTGCCTTCAAAGGCATGAAAGTAGCCTTCACTTCTTGTATCCCTCTCACACCACGAATCCTGCCAATCAGTTCCAGTACTCGCTGATAGTGGCCTTCAGCTATGAAAACTTCCAAGCAGTATTGCTGGTTTATGTGTCTGTGAAAGTTCTCAACCACTATGTCGTCGAATTCATGCCTGACCTCGCTCATACGCAGGTCCACGTCTCTTCTCGCGTATTCGCAGGTGATCATCATAGTCGCTGCCACTGTTCCTGTTTCAAGCTTGGCAAGTTCTGCTTCGGCTATTAGGCTTCTGACGGCGTCGCGGAAAGCCTCAGACCGGCTGTAGTAGCCTCGCGATTTGATAAACTGGTTAAACTTGTTCAGAAGATCGCTGGGCAAGGTTATGCTTATAACGGTCATCACATACCACCGTATTAACTTAACCCTATAATTGTAGTAATGCACTAATATTCGTTGCGTTATTTCAAGCATTAGATTAATATCTATTCCGAAACAACGTCTTGTATGTCGTTGAAGCCGATGAGGAGCACAAACACTGGCGCCGAAGTAGGCGAATTTGAAGAAGAAGAGCACAGGCCTTGGCTTTATCTAGCCGCTACCTTAGGAGTAACGATAATCCTTTCAACTTTTCTCGAGTGGTTTGCCGCCGGACTTCCTCTCTTGTATAGCCTGCCTTTAACGAATGAGCAGGTAACTGTCTCAAAGCTCCTCTATCAAGCAGTTGTTACTGCAATAGCTGTTTACGTCGGCTTTGTCGGCTTAAGAGAGCTGTTAATTGAACGCCGCTTTTCAGTTGAGTTCTTAATGTCTGTGGCGGCTTTGGGCGCCACTTATCTAGGCTTCCTTTTCGAAGCCGCCACTGTGCTACTGCTCTACTCTCTCGCCGAGCACTTTGAACACTTCATCGAAGACCGAGCCCGACAAACGGTGGAGAAACTCTCAACCTACATGCCTGAGAACGCACACGTAGTGGAAAATGGCTCAGAGAAAACAGTCAATGTGAAACAGGTGAAAACCGGCGACCTTATCGTAGTCAGAGCTGGCGAAAGAATCCCATTAGACGGCATAATCCAAAACGGAATGTCCTCAGTTGATCAGTCTTTGGTGACAGGCGAGTCAGCACTTATCTGCAAAAGAGAAGGAGACGCGGTTTTCGCAGGCACGCTTAACGCAGACGGAGTGCTCAACATTCAAGTGGCAAAAGAATCGGATGAAACCTTGGTCTCCAGAATTGCCAAGTTGGTGATAGAGTCAAGGAAGAGAAAAGCGTCTATGGAGAGGCTGGTCGATCGCTTTGCTCGCTTCTACGTTCCAATAGTAGTTGCAATGGCAGTTTTCGTGGCTTTCGGCATGCCATACGTCGCAGGAGAGGCATCTCAACCATGGATGTACCGCTCACTAATACTGCTTGTTGTCTCCTGTCCCAGCGCATTTGTGCTGTCTGTTCCAGCAACCTTCTTTACAGCGATAACAACGGCTGCTCGAAAAGGCATTATTATCAAAGGTGGCGTCTACGTGGAAAAAATGGACAAAGTCAAAACGGTCGTGTTCGACAAGACTGGAACGCTTACGCTGGGTCAACCTGCCCTTCGCGAAGTCAACTGTCTGAACCAGACAAACGATCAAAAAGCTCTCATGTATGCGGCTGCGCTAGAGCAGTATTCCAATCACCCTCTCGCCAAAGGATTTGTAAAGAGAGCAACTGAAAACGGCTGCCAGTACCATGGACTTGAAGTCAAAAACGTGAAGGAACTTCCCGGAAAAGGGATCGTGGGCTATGTTGGAGGTTGTCGCGTCTCCGTGGGCAACGCTGAATTCATGAGGCAAGAAGGAGTAGAAATAGCTTCAACTGGTTCGAAAGAAAATGAGAAGCACACTCGAGTTTACGTTTCAATCAATCAGTGTGCGCCACCATCCTTTTGTTTAGTCGACCAAGTAAGGAATGACGCTGCTGAAGCTGTGAAAGCGTTGAACGAAGCGAGCGTTCGTACCGTGATGCTTACAGGCGATAAGGCAGAGTTGGCTGAGGAAGTTTCAAGACGCCTAGGCGTAGACGAAACTCATGCCAATCTCTTTCCAGAGGACAAGCTGAAAATCGTTGATCAGCTCAAGGCTCAGAAAGGATTAGTTGCAATGGTTGGAGACGGCATAAACGACGCTCCAGCGCTGGCGGCGTCAGATGTGGGCATTGCCATGGGCAGCGGCGGAGTCGACGTAGCGCTTGAATCGGCGGACATAGTGCTAGTTAAGAACGAGTTAAGCAAGATCCCCTACTTGCAACGAATCAGCAAGCTGTCTGTCAAAATCGCTAAACAGAACATTGCTGTTTCATTGGGCGTCAAAATGCTATTAGGCGCGTTGGGTTTTCTGGGTCTAGTTCCGTTGTGGTTTGCTGTCGCCACTGGAGATGATGGCGTAACCATGCTGCTATTGCTCAACACTTTGCGCATACCCAGACTCAAGGCCTAAATTTTTAGGAACAATTTATTTTTGACCAGTGTCTATCGTATAGCCCATGCCAATCAAATATCATGAAGCTCCAGACGTCAAGGACCTAGTGGAACGCATAGCAACTCAGCTTCATTTTCATCATATCAACCTGAACGGAATCTACTGCTACAGAAGCATGAATTCAAAGTCCAGGCGTACAGTCGCGCGCATTCACAACTTAAGCAAGTTGTGGCAAAGAGCCTTGAACAGATCGGCCAGCTATTTGATAGAAGTAATTTCTGAACGCTACGACTGCCTAAGCCAAGAAGAGAAAGAGAAAGTCATAATTCACGAGCTTCTGCACATCCCACAAGGCTTCGCTGGAGGATTCAGACCGCACAAAGGCAACATAACTAGGAAGAAAATTGAAACACTTCACGAGCGATTTGCATCTGGCAAAAAGTGAGCTTCAACATCCTTATTCAGAGTTCATAATCCTCATAGCCTTATCCTGCGCAGGGAATTCTTGAAGGATACATCTTGCCAAGGTCAGCTTGTGCCCTCGTGTTCATCTTTCTCAGCGCTTACGCCTTTTTTGGCATGATTGCACCTGTTTTGGGAGACAATGCGAACTTCACAGTTCAACCTCTCAAGGAACACACAATAACGCTGAGTCTGCGTGAAACCGACAGCGTATCAGGCAGCTTCTCAGCGGTGAGCAATGATGAAACTGGGGTCAACTTCTACGTCACTGATCCATTCAACAACACGATTATGCACCACGACGATGTTATGCAGAGAAGTTTTTCATTCACGGCAAATGCCAATGGAGATTACCAACTGCATTTCGACAATTCGCTATCCAGTGCTCACCGCAAGACGGTTTCATTGAACTACACGGTCACAAGTTACATCATGGGTATGCCGCAGGAGCAATTCCTCTTTCTGTTTATCGCAGCCGTTGCATTGATCGGAATAGTACTTTACGTCGCGCTAATGCCGAAATAAGGGCTGAATACTCATTTCGGGACGTAAAGCTCAGGGTCAGCCTCTCGCACTACTGCCTCATCCACGTCGATAATGTAGACGACGTGTATTCGAGCGTCCTTAATCTCGTTCAATGTCACAGGCGGATTTTGATAGTATGTATCGCACAGAGTTTTTATCGCTTTCAAATCGTCTGTCTTTCTCATCCGTGGTGTTTGAGTGAAAGCTGCTGGGAATTGCAGCAGGTAATGAGGCGGCATACCCAAGGCGAATTTGCCTGCCCTATAACTGTATCGAATGATTTTGCTGGCTATTCTTGCGGAAATGTAGGCTTCTGGATCGAGAGCGTGGTCAGGCGGAACAAAACCTGTCTCTATCTCTACAATCAAGCTGCCGTAACCTTTGGTCGCATACAAGTCGCATGTTAAGCCGCCGTCCAATGGGTATTCAACCTTCACTTGATAGCCTTTCTCGATTAGATGCTTGGCGCACACCAACTCCATTACAGAATGATTTATCTTGACTATGTTTTCTCTGTGAAGCTGCACCAGATGCTCCTCAAGTTCAGTGAGCGGCTTCACAGTGTCCAGAGACATGCCTTGAGCAAGTCTAGATAGCAGAAAGCTAAGGTCGTCGTCGAACGCGTCAGTCTTCGTCATAATTACTTTCCTTGCCCACTTGCTAGGCATGTTCTCGCAACTGACTTCTAAAAGTAACGGCTTAAACTTTTAGGCTCTAATACAGGCGCAACGGGTGAAAAACGCCTAGAATCTCCAACTCGAAACCTGCTAGAAGTTAAATACCTTCCATGGAAATCCAGCTATCGCCTAAGGTATGGAGCCAAATGTCATCTCTCCTGTCAAAAAGATTTTCCATGATCAACGAATGTTGACGAAAGCTGTACAAACTCCTTAAATATCATTCTCACCTCTAACATCTTTGCCCAAGTTGAGAAGCACGCTTGGACGACCAACCCGAGCGGTTGATCCGTATCGATTGTTTGAGTCGCACCTCACGCGATGACATCAAATGAGAGCGACGCCGACGACATGTCACGGGTGACCGAACGAGCTGGAACCGTCTGGGCTTAGACTCAGCTTGGGCATTTTCATTTTTGGAGCCTTCTTCCAAGAAAGAGAGAAAGGAGACCGCGCCGAGTTCCCCGTTTTGCTAATGGTTGATTTTAAATGTTGATTCTGAATTCATAACCGCTAATACCCTTTTTCCACGAAGCCTAGACGCAGTCAGGAGCTTCGACAAAGTTGGGCAAAGACAACCGACGGGAAACATGGCTAAAAGAAATCAACAATGCAATAGTATTTGAACAGGCTTATGTTCGTGTTAAAGTCAAGGACAAAGAATTCGATTAGGAATTCACGCCTCAAAGCCTAGATTTTCTTTACAGTTTGTGGATGAATGAATTTGCGGCAGAATGGGCATTCAGCCCAGCCCATGGCTCGCCTAGCCTTCCATTGATTTCTGCAGTACGGGCACTGGATTAAAGTGGATTCGCCCGAAACGTAGAAAATCTGACGACTCAAAGCCAACACCGCTATTCCCAAAATTAAGAGAGCAGATCCCCCTATCATCAAGTAGACCAGTTTCAAGACTAGAAGCGACCCAAGATTTATCTGCCCGTTGAGAACTTGAGACCAAAGCGCTGAAAATACATCGGCGGAACCCGAAGCACTGGGCCAAGCTTTCCAGAAAACCAGCAGCAACGCTACAAAGCCGAGGAGGCAAAGAATGCTGCCTAGAATTTGACCAGATTGCTTGGTTCGGATAATCTGACGCATCTAACATCCAAAAAAGATTCGGAAACGCAAGCTATGTATTTTATGAACGCAGAGTCAACATTAAGCCTTAACGAAAACCAGCACATAATGATAAGGCAAATCCTTGGTTTTTGACAGCCTGAAACCTCTTTTCTCAAAAACTCTGACAGCCCTTTCCTTACTAACTCTTATACTGACTGGTGGACCGAAACCCGTGTCCTCTTTTTTGAAGTCAACAACAAGCAGCTTTCCGCCTTTCTTAAGGACCCGTCTCATTTCTTCGGTCATCTTGTCTCTGGCATCAAACTCGTGAAGCGCGTTAACTGACATTAAGAAATCAACGCTGTTGTCCCCAACAGGGATTTCATTGGGTTGAGAAAGCAGTAGTTTTATGTTCTTGATCTTGAGCTGTCTTATCTTGTTCTTAAGGAAGTCCAGCATTTCTTTCTGAACATCAATTGCTAGAACTCTCTTGACCTTATTGGAAAGCGGCACGGTGAAATACCCACTGCCGCAACCCAAATCCACAGCAACCCAATTCGGTCGAAGCTCGACGCCAGCTAGTATCTCGTCCGGGTTCTGCCACATCTTACGGTCTTCTGATTCTAACACAGCAATATGTGCTGGGTCAAAAATGCGAGATGGCTTCATTTTGATTTCAGCCACGCCTGAAGTTTGGGTTTTTCTTAACTCGGCATCTATCATTTTCGTGAGCATAGTTTTTGAAATGAGCACGCAGGGAACATGTCGCAAGCTGGCTAAATCAGCGTGTTTTTCATCCTGTGTCACGAGCAGCAGTCCGTTCCTTTCAGCATACTCAACAATCTTTCTGTCGCTGGCTCCAGCCAAGTTGGCATCGTGAACCGTTACCACATCCCAACCTAGAGCCTGCAGATATTCCTTTAATCCAGTGTACATTTCATCTAGGAGTAGCTTCACGCGCAATTCGCTCCTTTCAGGATGCAATGGCATTTGAACAAGGCGGCTATTAAGAGCATTTCACGACCTGTTAACAATGGCAACCATACGTGATAGGAGACCTTATTGCCTACAGCATTCTTACAGATGCTTTTGATGCTGACGGAGGCCAAATCGAAACGAAAGTTAAGACGATCAAACAGACCGTAGTTGTCTCAGCTTCACCTGAAGAGGTTTATGAAGCTTTCATGAATGCTGGAAAACATAGCGCCTTCACCGGCAGCAAGGCCACCTGCAACCCGGAAGTAGGCGGCAAGTTCACAGCGTGGGACGGTTACATTTTTGGAAAGAATTTGGAGTTGGATAAAGGAAAGAGAATAGTTCAAGAATGGAAGACAACGGAATGGCCGCGAGGCTATGCCTCTTCGAGATTAGAGTTGACTTTCAGGAAAGCTGAAGGCGGCACTCAAATAGTTATGGCACACTCTGATGTGCCAGCGAGTCAGGCGAAAGACGTAGAGCAAGGATGGATCGACTTCTACTGGACCCCTCTCAAAGAATACTTTGCGAGGTAGCCCGTTTTACGCCTAGTCTCGTAGTGGCTCAAAAGCGTTATTAACTTAGTCTCATAACTCGCTAAGCCAAAGATTGGAGCAAAGGAGAAAACTGAAGTTGGCTGTCAACTTAGATTGGCTCGCAATTCACATCGTCGTAAACATCTTAATACTCTCGCCGGTTCTCTGGCTCTCAGGAAGAGCAATTGTCGGCAAGGAGAAAGCTAAGCTTACAGATGCAATCTGGATAGTTGTTGTTGGCATAGTGGTTGGAACTCTTTTTGGCGCCTTCTTCACCGGTTTCATTGCTTCAATCATCCAGTTGATTCTGTGGCTGGTGATTGTGAAATACTTTTTCGACTGCGGATGGCTGAAGGCTCTTGCCATCTCACTGCTAGCGGTCATCATATTCGCAGCCATCGCAATAATACTTGGACTAATCGGCTTCGCCCTGTTCAAATTCAGCCTGACATTCTAGCCATCGACAAGGTGGACAAAATGCCAACGAAAAAAAGCTGGGCTGAAAAACTGCATGACAGCAAGGACCTGCCAAAAGTGGAAAAGATCACTGACAAAATGAGCAAACGCTGGGGCGCAGGCACGGTGGTCATTCCAGCGCCCATCGAAGTCGACAAACTCATGAGACAAGTGCCCAAGGGCAAAATCACCACCATCAACGAGATTCGCGTAGCTCTAGCGAAGAAGCACAAGGCTTCGATCGGCTGCCCGATTACTACGGGTATTTTCGCTTGGGTTGCAGCCAACGCGGCGGAAGAGCAGAAGCAGAAGGGCGAGAAGAGTGTATTGCCCTACTGGCGCACTTTGAGGGCTGGCGGAGTCATCAACGAAAAGTACCCGGGTGGAGCTTTAGCGCAAAGGAAGCTTCTTGAGAGCGAAGGCCACAAGGTCATTCAAAAGGGCAAACAGTTCATTGTAGCTGACTACGAGAGATCATTGGCAACGTTTTGATGCTTCGAGGCGTTTTCCCACCGTTCTTCTCGTTCTTTATGCAACGCTCAAATACTGGTCTGCATGACTGATTTCTTTTGAGGCCTCTAAATGCAGCGGGATGACATTTTGTTCGGTGTTCATGTTGCTCCCGAAGGTCGTAATTTTCATGAACTAAAGAGTTTGTGTTTGGGAGTTGAGAAGCTCGGTTTTGACTTGTTTACGGTGTCAGATCATTTCATGAATATGGCGAATCCTGACGGTTCCGAAAGGCATCCGCTGGAATGTTGGTCCACGCTTGCTGGCTTAGCTGCTGTCACGAGCAAGATCAGATTGGGTCCCCTTGTTTCATGTTATTATTATCGACAGCCTACCGTGCTCGCAAAGATGGCTACAACCATTGACATAATATCGAGCGGGCGCTTGATCTTCGGCATCGGCGCAGGATGGCACGAAAAGGAATTCAACGGCTACTTCGGACGATTTCCACCAGTTAAAGAACGCATGAAAGGCCTTGAGGAAACTATCCAAATATGCAAAAGCATGTTTACACGTGAGCGCACAAGCTTCAGTGGCAAGTTGTACCACGTTGACAACGTGTTGAACGCGCCACTTCCTATACAGAGACCTCCACCGATAATGGTTGGAGGCGGAGGCGAGACTAGGACACTCAAGATCGCTGCCAAATACGCTGACATAAGCCATTTCGCCTTCAACCCGTCGGAGGAAGTCCTAGACCAGAAGTTGGCTGCACTGAAAAAACACTGCACAACCGTCCAAAGGGAATTCAACGAGATAAAGAAGGCGATAGGCGTAACTCCCATTGTGGGGTTGACAGAAGAGGAGATCGAATCGAAGATACAGCAGCGTGCCCAGCGTCTAGGCATGGCCATTGATGAATACCGGAAAAGGATCGGATCGGCGGGAGGCACTCCTGAACAGTGGGTTGAGAAAATGCAGAGATACGTTGCGAAGGGTGTGAGCCTCTTTACAATGGGTTTTCTCAATCTTGAAGAAGCTAAGCTGTTTTCCGACAATGTTTTGCCACAATTAAGGTAGCGGTGTGAAAGCGGAATAACGCTGCTGAATTGGCGAAAAAACGAAGTGTGGTTACGAAAGCGTCGTCAGTGTTCCTACATAGGTATAGATTTTTGACACATTCATGGCTTTCAACAGCCAAGCTAGGCCGCTGCCTAAAAAGCGTTTGACCGATAACGGTCAAAGAGGAAGTGCGTGCACAGTTTATTAAGACCTCGAGAGAGTAACTGCAGATACTTTGGAGGGTCCAGTCTTGACTGAGGAAGAGATGGTTTGGGATCTTTCCCAACTTGTCGAGAACGCTGATCCCGCCCTTGTTCAAGGGGAATTGCGGCTCATGGTTGAAGAAGCAGAGAAGATTAGAGACATGTTTCATGGCAAAATTGAGAACCTTGATGCAAATGGTTTGCTGCAATTTCTCGAGTTGAGAGACGCGTACACGCTGAAGTTTGACGGAGTCAGATTGTACTGTTTTCTGAAGTATTCTGCCGATTCCACTGATAAGGTGGCTAAACAGCTTAATGATGCAGTGCGGGCTGCAATGACGAAAGTTGGCCAAGCGTTAGCTTTTGTACTCATCGAGTTGGGACGACTACTTGTCAAGAGTCCCTCTCTGGTCTCAGATTCAGCTTTGGCTGAGTACAAGCATTTTCTCGAGAAGATTCTGCGAAGAACGCCTTATATGCTCTCCGAGACGGAGGAACGCTTGACAATAATCAAAGACAAGAATGGAATTAGCTCGTGGCAAAAGCTGCAAAGCGACTGGCTCTCCACCCGAACGTTCAGTTTTGAGGTTGGGGGCACAGCTAGGATTCTTCCTTACGGTGAAATAATTGGTTTTTATCAGAATCCAGACCGCGATTTGAGGAAGCGGGCTTACCAAACCGTGCACCAGAACCTTGGGAAGGATGACATTGTTTGGGCAAGTGCCATCCGCGCTGTTTGCGAAGACCACTTGCAGATGTGCAGGTTGCGGAAGTATCCATCTCCAATGACTCAGAGCTTCATCTCCAACGATGTGGATCAGGAGACTATTGATTGTCTCCTAGCCACAGTCAAGAAGAACGTTGGTCTGCACCAAAAGTATCTTACACTCAAGGCTAAGCTCATGGGCTTGGACAAACTGGCCAATTACGATTTGACTGCCCCTTTGCCCAACGCTTCCAAAACGACATACGTCTGGAGTCAAGCTCGAAGGGAAGTTGCAGATGCCTACCATGGATTCGACTCTGAAGTGGGCAATTGGGTTGACGAAATGTTTGAACGAAGGCACATAGATGGCAAGGTGCGTAAAGGCAAAGCCTCTGGAGCCTTCTGCGCTTCTTGGTTGGCTGAAAAAAGCGCCTATGTCCTGCAGAGCTTCAACGGCAATATGGGAGACGTCTTTACACAAGCGCATGAGCTGGGGCACGCGGTTCACGCTTATCTTGGAGCTAGAGCGCAGAAGCCAGCCAACTTTGAAACCGGCAGCTGCCTAGCCGAAACTGGAAGCGTGTTCGGTGAACTGCTGTTGACTGAACGATTGCTTCATAAAGCTGAGACGAAAACGGAGAAGCAGGCCATACTCGCTAATGTATTGGACAGGTTCTTCGTTGTAACCTTTCAGGTTTCGGCGCGTGCATTCTTTGAACAGAGTCTGTACGACGCGTTAAGTCGAGGTCAAGCCTTTGATGGAGATTCAATTGCCAGCTTGTGGGTTGCAGCGCGCGATTCGCTCTATAGCGGTTCAGTTGACTGGCTGGATGAGATGAAGTGGGCTTGGGTTGTGTCGCCGCATTATTTCAGGGCTAACTATCGTTTCTACAATTATCCGTACGTGTATGCCCAACTTTTCGTCTATGCGTTGTATCAGCTGTACAAGGAGCAGGCAGAGAGCTTTGTCCCTAAGTTAAAACGACTTTTAGCCGCGCGAGGAAGCAAGTCCCCACGTGAACTCGCAGCTGAATTGGGCTTTGACATCACTCAGGAAGAGTTCTGGCAGAAAGGCATGAAACAAGCTGAACAATTCGTCAACATGCTTGAAGCAACATTAACTGAGTAAGCTTCCGACTTTGAGGGCCGGGACCGGGATTTGAACCCGGGCGCTAGGCTCCACAGGCCTATAGGCTACCAGGCTACCTCACCCCGGCCACTTCTTATGGAGTCTTGCTTAACTCCGTATCACATCAACTCATGTTGACGCTTATTTGCGTTTGCCGTAAGGCGAACTCTGTCCATAGCCTCAAAAGGGTTGTTTTGGAGGTGCAAAGTGTCTTTCGGAGAAATCTTGCTCCAATCGCTACTTTTCGCCCAGAAGCTATACCACGCAAAACAAGCCGTCACGGACATGTGCATTCATAAACATCTTAATATGTGACCAAGTACACTACATAGCAGGTAGAATTCTCGTAAAGAAGAATATTGACAAAAAGGGCTTTCAGCGGTTTTTTGTCATCTTTCCCGACCGTTCTACTGAAAAACATAAGAGGTGAAAACCATGGAATTAACCGATAAACATGCAAACACGTCAACTCAGTCGTGGATCAACAGAGCGCAGAGAAATCATCCGAATAAAGTAGATTACTCCTCTGAACTAGAAAGTTGGCTGCAATCTGCCATGTTGGAAGCAGAAGAGAAGAAAGACTTCAACAAGAAAGGAAAACTCTTGAGCCTTCTAAAAGATCTCTAGAATTGTCCAAAAATGGTTTCAACAGGAGATGACACGGAGAAGAGAGTAGAAAAACCGTGAGAAGCAAGCATCAACCGGCGTATACCTCGTTTCTCCTTCAACAGAATACAGCATGAGAAGAGCAAGAACCCAAATATAGAACCGCGCTGAAGTTGTTGCACATTTTCCCAAAATCAAAGAGCACACGCATCTTAAAAGAGAAACAGAGTCAGTGACAGAAATGAAGCGGAAACAAAGCTACAGACGCGGGTATCCAGTCGCACTTCTTGTGGGTTTTGAGAATGACCGAGCGGTTCTATGGCAAGTGTTTAGCCATGTCGTAAAATTGTACCTTACGTTGAAGCTTGGGGGAAAGAGGACAGGTGAAGGAGTTCTGTATAATTTTCACGAATCTGTAGTTGACGCGTTGAGACCAGCGCTTAGCGAAGGGATAAGAAGCATCGTGGTCACAGCTCCGATGAAAACAACTTATGCTACAGACTTTCTAGACCATGTGCGACGGCATCACGCATATCTGATTCAATCGAAGAGGGCGAATAGAGCAGCTTTTGCCGAACTAGTCGGCTCTGCTGACCAGCCGTACAAAGTGGCTGAACTCGTGAAAACCGAAGAATTCCACAAACTAATCGCAGAGACCACCTCAGAAGAAGTTGATCTTATCGTCGACGCGTTGGAGAAACGTCTCTACAGCATAAACAGCGACACAGCTGTCCTGTTTTCGCTCAAAGAAATCGAAGACATGGTCTACAACCGAAAGAGTGACGATGACTTGGGAACGAAACACCTGATCCTCACAGACAAGTATCTTGCCGAGAGCGAAGACAAGAACAGAATCAACAGGCTATTGCAGATTTCAAAGAACAAAAAAGTGAAAACAAGAATAATCAACGCGGAAACTCCCGCAGGCAAGCGAATCAGCCAACTCGGAGGCGCAGTTTTCTTTACCCTGCCAGACGAATAGACGCACGGGAAAAAGGAGAGCTGCACGGGAAACACTGTAGCGCAAGCCAACTTCACTGCGCGCACAGCCAATGAAGCCTCAACCAACATAGAAGTAGTTGTTGTAGCAAGGCACTACGGCTGGTCAAGAACGACTTCTCGATACGCCCCGCACACAAACACTCAGAAAGTCAGTGTTATTACTGTTTCTAAGCCGAAGTTAATAACATCTGAAACAGAAACTAGCTCCGCAAATGCCATCGGTGACGAAGCCATGCCTAAACTTGACGCAGGACAGCGCGCAACAGAACCCAACGCGTCATACAAGAATTCAAACAGACCCCAAAACACAATGCTCAAACTCGTTGATGTCACCGGGAGCAGTCTGACGACGATGTCCACACAGCCTCTGCCACACCAAGGACAGAAGAAGGTATAAGGGGCATAGCGCCTTCTTCTTTTGAAATTTCTTTTCCCGCAGAGCGCCAACATCCAAGCTCATAATAGCGCCGAGCGAGATCATTGACAAATCTTTTATTCAAACCACAACACACCACAACATGAGGCGTGAATATGGGCAGTCGCGGAAGTTTGTGGCTTGGCGCTTTCATGGGTTCCTCATAATCGCCATCCTCGGATTCATCCTACCAATAATTGGACACCTCATCGGCGGACTCATTGCAGGGCTAATAGCTAGAGGCGGCGCAGGAAGAGGCGCATTAGCGGGCTTTCTCGCAGGAATCTTCGGCGGCATAATCCTCACAATAGCAGCCGTGCTGTTCAGCGGCGCCATTGGCGGACTAATCGGAGGACCATTCGGACTATTCCTAGGTGGCTTGATTGGGTTATTCATAGGATTGGTGGCGCTTATCCTCAGCGTCCTCGGCGCGATAGTGTCAGCCATAGGCGGATTAATCGGCGGAGCAATCGCCAGATAAACCAACGCGCACAGGGGCTTCGAAACCAGTAAAAGCCTTTTAACATATTCCCCGATATCAACCCGATGAACCGTCATGTCGGCATCCGCACCATCCACAGACTTGGCACAAATTGAATCCGAGCTAAAGGGCAAAACCCTTCAAATCTACTGGTACATGCTAAGATCTCCCGGGTCCCACGTGGGCGTGCGCGAAATTCAGCGAGCACTTCGCCTATCCAGCCCCAGCGTCGCCGCCCACCACCTTGAAAAACTGGTTTCACTGGGCTTAGTTGACAAGACGCGCACGGGCGAATACTACATCACACAGGAAGTCAAAGTTGGCTTACTCCGGTTCTTCACCCGATTAGGACGCTTTCTAGTTCCCCGCTACCTATTCTATTCAGTCTGGTTCTCCACCATGCTGACTATATACCTCATATTCTACCGACACGACGGCAGCATCCACAACATAGTTGCAGTAATCTTCGGAGCCTTGGCCACCCTAATACTATGGCTAGAAACCGCCCGACTATGGAGACAAAAACCGTTCTAACCTGAGAACACACGTGTTCTAAAACATGGCTTTAAAAGAACCCAAACCTCAATATTCACCTAACAAGGCAGACGACAAAAAATGAGAAAAAAATTCGTTGCTTACGGCGCTGCTGCCTTGCTGATAGGCTTCACAGTCATGATGCTTCCCTTAGCTCTAGAAACTGGACCCCCAACATTCGAACCCAAACTGAAACCCAACTTCCTCACAAACGTCCTTAAGGACGACGAGAGCGCAGGCGAGCAACGAGGCTCAACGCTCGATACCTATGGACTCGCTTCACAACCATCCAACCTGCTGCCATCCAGCCTCATCTTGCTAGCAGGATTAATCGTTGCCTTCAGCACCTACATAGTTTTCAAAAGCCAGTTGAGACACGAATAGGCATTTTCCGTTCTACTTCTCGTACACACCGTTCGCAAGCCTAGCATTAAACACCTCTGTCAAAGCAGCAATAATACTGGGTGTCTAGGTTGAAAAAACCCAGCAAAAAAGAGCTACTCATAGCGCTTATCTTCTGCGTCATCCTCTTCAGCGCCACCATCCACGCCAACCAACCTAAGCCACGCCAATATCTGAGCCCAAACCTAACCGGAGCCTCAACCCAGACTCAAGAGCAGAAACGGACGCTAACAGAGCAATTCGGACTTTCAGGCGGACAGAGTCAGCCAGCGGTTTATGATGAACGAATCCGAGACATCAGACAATGGATCAAAGGCGACCTAAAAAAGGGCACTTTCGAGGATGTTGTCATGGGCATAGAGGATGAAACCGAAAACCTCAACGGCTACATAGAGTCCGAGGACGTAACCTTCACAGATGACGCATGGAACGGCGAAATCGTCTCAAAAATCCCCCAGAACAAATCACTACAATACGTCTTCAAAGTTAGAAACCTCATATCCGAAAACGGCAAAGTTGTCTCAATAAACACCAACATCAAAGACATCACGCCAACGAGCGGCGCAGCAACACTGAAACCACTCGCGCAAATCAGAGTCACATTAAGAGAATTGTCGGATAAGCCATGGCAACTCCAATGGCCAACGATTGACCTTCCCCTCTTCAACGCGATTGCTCCATTCCTGAGCTACTTCTTCATGTGGATAGTCACAGGCATAATCATAGGACTGCCAGCCTACTTCACAATCCTAGGACTAGTGCTATTCATAGACAGAGCATTGAAACCCATGGCAACCAAACTCTTCAAAAAAACTTGAAAACCCGTCACCCATCCTCCCTCTTTTTCAACAAAAACGGCAAAACACCACAACAAACCAAAGCTCTAAGCCAGAATTTTGAAGGTAAGAATCTTGGAGAAGCATCTAAAGTATTAAATAGAATCTATGCTAAACTCATGGTTTCGAAAAGGGATAAGGAAATGAAAAGAACACTACCTATAGCGGTTTTTGTCCTAGTCTTGGGATTGACTTCCGCCTTGATCGTGAGACCGGCAAGCGCAGACATCGAATCTGCCAGCTGGCTTGGCAGCTTCTTCAGCTGGGGAACAGACCCATACTACGGAAAAAGCGTCTACGGCTATGAGGAAAACTCCACAGCTACCCTACTAGTGGAAGTTGAAAACCACCTCTCCCAACAAATGAATGTCTCAGCAGTCATAGCTAGCCTCGATTGGAAAACAAACTACACCACAACGTACCTCAGCCCAGAAGCATTGAAGTCTGGAGAAACGCGCTTCTTCACAGTTGCATTCCAAGTGCCATTAACCACTACTGCCTCGAATCTGTACCTGCACGGATACACCGTGTACGTGAAATATGTGAACTCCACTGGGGGACTCATCGGCACTATGACAAGAGCATACACCAGCAGCGCTCAGAGACTGTTCGCAGTTTACTCAAAGGACCAGGTTGCAGCTCGAAAACTAAGCCAGGTAATATCTGGAATCACTTCTCCCATAGGAGGATTCAACAGCACAAATGCTCTCTTGGCGTGGGCAAAAGCCAGCAATGAAACTGACATCGCAGATACAATGTACAAGCAGGGAGATTTTGCAGGAGCCAAAACACATTACACCACAGCTTTGAACTATTTGAACCAAGCGTTCAGCGTCGAAGAGACCACCACTGGCGGAGTCCAAGACGCGCATCTCGAGCTACTTAAAGCTCAAGCTGAGAGTTTCAGGGCTCAGGCAGCCTATTTCAACGGTTTATCGAACATGTGGGTCCTGATAGGCGTTGCCGCCGTTCTATTCGCCATTGGCTACATAATTAGAGGACTAGGTTCTCTGCGAAAACCTGCGGTTGCATCCGCATAAACCCCTTTTTTTATTTTTGTCAAGAGTTGCGTCAAGTTCAGCCTAGAGCCTTTCGTGCGAATGTTATGTAGCCAGTGTGTCCTGTCATCAGCGTTTCAGGACGGGTTTTGCCTCTCTCGGTTTGCATCCCACGCATTATGCACTCAACAGTCTGAACGTCTAGGAAGCTATTTTGTCCAAGCGCTTCAACCGTTTTCACAACTTGATCTATCGTCGGGCTGAATGAAACGAGCGTGCCGCTACCTTTGAGCGCTGAAAAAGCGTGTGGCACCACCAGCCATGGCGTTGCAAGATCAAGTACGACCGCGTCCAAATCCTTTTCATCTATACCTTGAGTGACATCTTTGGACTTCAATTCCACGTACTCCAGCAATCTAGCCCGAACCAGGTTCTTTCTCGCTACCTCTATGAATTCGGGTCGAATTTCGTAGCTGTACACATGACCGTCTGGTTTAACGTAGTGTGCCAGCGCAGTTGTCAAAGCACCGGCACCTGTTCCTGCCTCCGCCACTTTGCTGCCAGGTCCAATGCCGCTGAACATAACTATCAAGGCAACATCCTTGGGATAGTTTATCTGCGTCCTGCGCTGAGCTTTGAAAATAAAGTCCGCCAGCAATGGCTTCAAAGCCGCGAATTCCATGCCTAAACTGCTGGCAATGCGTGTTCCGTATTCTTTGCCGATTAGGGCGTCGAATTCAATGTAGCCCTTGTGCGTGTGAAAAGTCTTCCCTTTCTCAACTGCAACTAGATAGGTTCGTCTTTGATCAAAATAGAGCAGAATTAAACTGCCTTCGCCAATGGTAACAGTCATGCCAGTCAGCTGGTCCTTTTTTCACGGCGAGTACTTGAACGGATGTTTGGCTCGTTCCTTGTTCTCAAGAATTTCCTGCATCGTTGGTCTGTTTTCAATGGCTTTTCGAACGGCGTGACGCATAGCCTTGTAGTTGTTAATATAGACGCGTTGACGATCAACTGCGGTTGGGTGCACGAACACGCCTGCAATTATCACGAGGTCATCTGCTGCAGCTTTGGGGAGAGTTCCGTCGGCGACGCTGTCAGCCACCGCCTTAGCTATGGCCGTCTGCGCTGGACCATAAACCATACTCGCTTGCCTCATACTCCTAATCGTGACTGTAGGTATGATAACTGTTATCGGCTTGACTGCCAAATTGGGCTCAAGTATGGCTAAGAGAGGTTCATGCCCAGCTGAAGGAGCGGCTTTTGCCCTAGCGTAAGCTTCTCCCACAGGTCCGTTTTTCTCGCCGATGATGAGGTCGATGTGGGCTACTTCAGCGTCTTTTCCAGCCAACGCTTCGCCTATACGAAGCTTGAAGTCTCGGATGACCTTGGGTGTGAGGTTAATTGCCATGAATCGCTCTTCCAGTTTCTTTTCAGCAATTTCAAACTTAACAGGCTTAGGTGTGATCTTGCCGATTTTTTCCAAGTCTAACCTGAGTTCTTCCCTCTCTTCGTAGGTGAGTTCTCCGCCAACGCTCAGCGGCAGCCTTACTGGACCTACTTTCATGCTCATTAGGTTGAGGGCTTCCTTGCTGCCAACGGCGCCGCTCTTGGCAATGATTCTTGCTATCTTCTGCACCTTGTACTGCAGTTCTCGAGCGGTTTTCAGGTCGCCCTTTTTGATGGCGTTTAGAACTTGCACCCATATGTCGGGGATGATGTTGGCGCTGGCTAGTATTGCACCAGAGCAACCTGCTGCTAGGGCGCCGACTACTATTTCGTCGTGTCCGCACATCACATTGATTTTGTCCCGCACTTTTTCCAGCACAGCGAGGATAAACGCGAGTTGTCCGCTGCTGTCTTTGACGCCGACGATGTTTGGAATTTGAGCCAAATCCTCAACCATTTGCCAAGGGAGGGGTACGCCAGTCGCTTGTGGAATGTTGTAGAGAATGATAGGCATGTCCACTTGACTCGCGATTGTGTCGTAGTGCTCGTAGATGCCTCGATCAGCTGGCTTCAAGTAGAACGGTGTGACGATGAGTGCGGCGTCGGCGCCAGCATCTTTGGCGTATCTTGTCATCTCCAAGGCTTGTCCGGTTCCTGATGCGCCTGTTCCAGCGACCACCTTGGCCTTCCCATTTGCTTCATCAATAACTGTGTCAATTACTTTCCTTTTTTCCTCAGTTGTCAGGTTGACGAATTCGCCTGTCGTACCGCAGGGAACGAGGCCGCTGGCACCCAGTTCGATGCAGCGTCTAACCAGACTACGCAAGGCCTCCTCATTCACTTGCTTTCCATCGTCCGTGAACGGTGTGACCAACGCGGGCATTATACCCTCAGGCTTGTACAAGTAAGTCACCGCTTGGTTAGATGAGTTTTGAGAAAGTGTGTTACCTGCCCCTACCATAAAACTCTTTAGCACTGCATTGCCACGGTGGTTAAGCCTGGGGCAGCTTGGGAAAAACGCTGTAAAAGAAGGAGGAGATGACCACTTAGGGCCTTCTTCTTTTGACTATCAGGAGTAAGAACGCCACCTTTGCTTGGTGATTGGTAGACGCTTTGCAGATAGAGGAAAGACATTTACGGTTTTGGTATGGCTAGGTCCTTTGCGCCGATCTTTGATGGTTTGGCTTCGGGGTAGTTTTTGTCGACTAGTTGTATAATGGTTTCGGCGTTTTTCACTTTTTCCCGTGCGCTGAAGGCTAGGCTTTCTGGGCTTACCCATGGTTTGTACATGGCGCTTACGCTGGGTCCTGGTTCGATTTTGAAGTAACAGGGAGCTGTTACCCGAGCGATTTCAGGTGTTTCCCACAGTCGGTTGAAGCCGCCGAAGGAGTCGAAGAGGTAGACGTGGACGTCGATGGGTATGTTGACTGCTTTTCGGATGGCTGCCAGCATGGGCAAGGTGACATCAGCCACTGGGTTGAATGTGTTTGCGCCTAATGTCTCCAATACTTTGGCGCCAGCGGGATTGGCGTGTCCTGCAAAGATGGACACTTTGAATACCACGTCCTTTGGTATGTCGCCTGCCTTGCGCATTTGAGCCAACAACCAGAGCAAACCTTCGTCTACTACGAGGAACCCTCTGAATCCGAAGTCTATTGCGCGTCTAATATCAGCTATTACATAGGCTAGGTTGTCGCTTCCTCTGAAACGAATGCCTGACAAGGCGCCTTCGGGTGTTCGAACCTGTCCGCCTAGATCCCATAACGTGCGCGGACCAGGTGTGATGATAATTTCCAATTTGGCGTCATGCGCAAGCTTGGCAAACTGCTCCATCTCTTTGTCGCTCAGCAATGTGGCGCCCATAACGGTTGAGATTAGTCTGTGCACGGGCACTTTGCGCTTCTCCATTTCATCAATAACTGCTTCAAGGGTGGAAGGGCGCTCAATACCTGAGATTTCAATTCGGTAATGGCATTTGTCTGGGAACCTTTTCTCAGAAGTTGGCAGACTATAAAGGTCTCGCCCAGGCACACCGTGTTTTTCCATCATCTTCCTGATCTTTTCTAAGCTCATTGCTTCTCCTCTCCAATGGGAATCCTACAGGTGTGCGATTTTGATTAATAAGAATTGGCTTGTGCGATACGTTTAAGAGCCGATCTCATCCCTAATCACGCCTTCCAACTATCTGGTGCCAAAAGGTGTCGAATAAAGCCATCATACAAACTTTTGATCTAACCAAAAAATTCGGGAAAGTGACAGCTGTCGACCACCTCGACCTATCAATTGATGACGGCGAAATCTTCGGCTTACTGGGACCTAACGGTGCCGGCAAGACTACAACTATACTTATGCTCACAACCGTCATCAAACCGACAGAAGGAACAGCCTCAGTAGCAGGATTTGACATCAAGAAATCACCGAACCAAACCCGCCAAACCATCGGCGTGTGTTTTCAAGAGCCCAAATTGCTGTGGGTGAGCACAGCTTGGGATGTTCTCAACTGGCACGCCAAAGTCTGCGGACTCTCAAACGAAGAACGTAAGCAAAGAGTCAAGTGGGCGCTGGACGAAGTGAACCTGTGGGATGATCGCCGCAAAAGCGTTCACGCGTTGTCCGGTGGCATGAAAAAACGCGTTGAAATCGCAAAAGTCCTAATTCAGAGACCAAAAATAGCCATTGTGGACGAGCCTACAGCCCAAATCGACGTAGTTGGAAAACACCGAATCTGGAACCTGCTCCGCGACTTGAGAAAAGAAGGCTCCACGATAATTCTCGCCACAAACGAGCTACAAGAAGCTGATGTACTTTCAGATAGAGTGGCAATCATGCACAAGGGCAAACTGCTGGTGTGCGACACACCCAAGAAGCTCAAAGACAGCATACCCGGCGGCGACGTAATGGAAGTCCACCTTGAGAAGGAGGCGCCTAGGAAAGTTCTTACCGAAATGGAAGCTATCAAGGAGATTGTAACCGTCAAAGAAGTGGGCTCCAACACATTGCGCTTGTACCTTAACCAAGTTGAGTCCGTCACTCCAAAGATAATGAGACTGTTCTTTGATCACAGTTTGCCCATAGCCAGCATACATATGAGCGAGCCATCACTGGACGATGTGTTCGCCCATTTCACAGGTCTGTCGCTGGAAGAAGCCCAGAGAACGGTTTAGGCGAGAGGGCTCTCATTGGGGTTTAGAAAAATCTGGCTCGTCATTGAACGCGACTTGCGCATGTTCATGCGGTACAAGTTCATGCTTATCATGCGGGGAATATGGTTTGTCTCGCAGGTGGCGCTTTTTGGACTCATAGTCAGCAAAATGGTTGAGATAGCAGCTAGAGAGGCAGGTATAAACTACTTCCAGTACTACGTGGCAGGCGTCACAATTATCACATTGTACTCAACTTCCATGTTCATAGGCTACGACATATTTGAAGAAGCTGAACACGGCGTTTTCGAATACCTGCTCACACTGCCAGTTAGCCGAAGAGAACTTGTGCTAGGGCGGTCGATCGGTGGTGGTCTACGCAGTTTCATTTACGTTGGGCCTCTTTTGGTTGTGGTCTTGGCTTTGCTAGGCGTCATGAACCCATTTCACTTCCTGATTGCGCTTTCGAGTCTATTCCTCTTCGCCTTTGGAGTGTCAGGCATGAGCATCACGATAGCAGTTGCCATGAAGTCTGGAGACAAATACGATATTCTCATCGGCGTCTTGGATGCGTTGATAGTTAGGTTAAGCACAACGATGTATCCAACCGTCTATATGCAACAAGCTATGCCAAGTTATGCTATGATAGCCAAGTTCAATCCACTTACGTATGCATCTGATTTGTTCCGCTGGGGCACAGGAGTTGAAGGCGCACTTCAAATCAGCCCGTTCATAGGCGTCTTAGCCTTGTTCATATTCTTTTTCTCCTTCACGTTTATCGGCGTAGTCTTCTACGAAAGGCGACTGGAAGGAGGCAGCTGGCAGTGAAAGCCATCCTGCACGTCATTGAATACGACTTCAGAAACTTCTTCCGCTACAGGTGGTTCATCATCGCGCTGTTAGCCATGAACCTCGCCGACCTCTTCATCAGCGCCATAGTCTTCACGCAGATGACGCGAGGCATAGTGGACTACTTCCGGTTCTTTGCACCTGGACTCGCAGTTATCGGGCTGTTTGCCTCAGCGTTTATGATTGGCAGAGAAATCAACATGGAAGTCCGCCGCGAAGTCCATCACTACTTGCTCAGTTTACCC
This sequence comes from Candidatus Bathyarchaeia archaeon, assembly GCA_035283685.1. Lineage (NCBI taxonomy): Archaea > Thermoproteati > Candidatus Bathyarchaeota > Bathyarchaeia (SeqCode) > Bathyarchaeia archaeon. The sequence goes on along the minus strand of DATETJ010000010.1, from coordinate 95,025 downwards.
ATGACTCGAACCGAATTGGCAATTGGACGCGTGTTGGCAGGCGGCTTAAGGGGCATGCTTTACATGACGCCTCTGTTAATCACCAATTTTCTTTTGCTTCGATACCCAACTCTGCCTCAACTGCTCATTATACTCCTAGCGCTTTTCCTACTAGCGATTGGAATCTCAGGCGTCAGCATCTCAATCGCGGTGTCCACTACAAGTTTCGAGAAGTTTGTAACAGCTCGAGGCGTTGTCTACTACTTGTTTTTCTTTTGCAGCTCAGTCTTCTATCCAATGGTGATCATACAGACACTCGAAGAAAAAGGTCTAGCGCCACTGGTCACGTTTGCCCAAATCAACCCGTTGACAAACGGCTCAGACCTGATTCGCTCTTTTCTGCTTGGAGCACCCGAGTTTTCGTCACTAATGCTGTTAGACGTCGCGGTATTCTCCGTGATTTTTGCTTTCTGCGCCACGTTTGCTTACGCAAGAATCCTGATGAGACAATAAAGGCGCGGCGGTCAGGTTAACCATTAAATCTTGGAACAGGTATAATTCTCCATTTCCCTCACCTGCCACCATAGGCTGGACAGATAATGACTGGGATTAAAGCCATCTTCGAGCCTCAAACAGTAGTCCTAATTGGGTCGAGCAAGATCAGAGAAAGGGTGGGCATGACCTCACCGCAAATGTTCCAAAGCGTCATCTACAACATGACCAAGTTTTTCAAAGGCGAGACGCATGTCGTGGACCTAGACGGAAAGGAAGGCAGCAAGAAGCTCAGCAAAGTGTCTCACACGCCAGACCTTGCGGTTGTCATGCTACCTCCAAAAAATGTTTTGGCGCAAGTGCAAGAAGCGACAGTAGCGGGGATTAAGGCATTTGTCTTGTTGACCGGAGGATTCAAGCCTCAACAGCGCAAGCAATTGTCAGACCTTAGCAGCGAGTCCGGCGCCCGCATTTTGGGACCAAACACTATAATGGGCGTTATCAACACAGCGAACGGCTTGAACACGACTTTTGAACGCGACGTTATGCCGCCAAAAGGCGACATCTCAGTTGTTTCGCAAAGCGGCGGTGTAGGCGCATGTCTCCTCGACTGGGCCTGCTATTACGGCGTCGGCGTAAGTAAGTTTGCCTTCATGGGTGACAAAATAGATGTCGACGATGTGGATTTGCTGAGCTACTTTGAAAAAGACCCAAATACGAAAGTCATCTGCTTTTACATGGAAGGTGTGGAGAAAGGTCGAGAGTTCATCGAAGTAGCAAAAAGAGTAGTTAAGCAGAAGCCGATCTTAGCGTTGAAGGGCGGTGCAACTAAGGAGGCAGCCAAAAGGGCTTTGTCGCACACTGCCTCGGTTGCAGGCTCAGACGTGGTTTTTGATGCAGCCTTTAAGAAGGCAGGGATCATACGGGTTGACGACATAGAGCAGTTGCTGGATTCGGCGGTGGCGTTGTCGAAGCAACCTCCACTAAAAGGCGACAACATAGCCATTGTGAGCAATGTAGGCGGACCAGCGATTTTAGCTGCTGATGCAGTTGTGAGAAACGGGTTGAAACTTGCCGCTCTGTCTGAAAAGACCCGCCTTAGAATCGAGAAGCAGTTTCCTGGAGTTGAAGCAGTTAACCCAGTTGATTTGATTGCCGATGCTAGGAAAGACAGGTATTCGTTTGTCTTGGATGCGGTTTTATCGGATCCAAACGTTGATGGTTTGATGGTCATCAACATGTTGAAGTCAACGTTTTTTGAGCCCGAGGATGCCTTGGCAATAGTCGAGACTGTCGCAAAACATCCACGAAAGCCTGTGGTTGATGTGCCTGCAGGCGGCGAAGATTTCGCATTTGTTCAAAAGGTTTTGGGAAACACGAGTGTGCCGGTTTTCAATCTACCGGAGAAGGCAGCTAAGGCTTTGAAGGTTTTGAGACTGTACAGCGAGATTAGGGAAAAAGGTGTGGAGGGTTAGTGTAGCTTTCTAAAAGCTACTTCTTCAATAGGCCTAATATGCCACCTATGATGCCCAGTATCATGCCGATGATGAATCCGCCCATGGCGACGATGCTAATTATTGAGAATATCAGAACGATGATGCCGCCGATGATTTCTTTTCCAGGCATGTAGATCAAGAATGCTCCGACTATCACTATGATTCCAAAGACTAGCCCGATAGCGCCGATGGTTGCGAACACTGATTCCGCGAATCCTATTCCAGGTATTGTTACTGGCATGGGAATGATGTCGATGACTGAGTTGATGAATGACTGCAACGCAACTAACGCTAGTCCGCCGAGTATGATAAAGATGCCGGCGATAAATGATATGACGAATCCTGCCATGGCTCTTTTGGGCGCAGTAGGTGTTGTTGTCACGAGTTTTCCTCCCGCCCCTCTGTATCTTTTGACTTAAGATTAAAGCCTTTTGATGCCAGTAAGGGTTCAATGCGCCTCCGCGGTTGACAAAAGATAAATAGTCAGCAGTAGCAGAACAAAAGCTTGGTGAAAAATCTGGCAGTAAGACCTATGAGACCTTCGGGCGTGTCGGTTCTGTCTATTTTGGCTGGAATCTTAGGTGTACTTGTGTTGCTGGTCGGCATCGTCGCTGTCGTCGCTTCAGCTTTCCTTGCTGATATTATCGAGTCATATGCTTCAACGACGGTCCTACCGGTAGGAATTACAGCAGCGTTCGTCGCTGGAATAGTGGCAATCATAGGAACGGTGGTAATCATCATTGGTGCACTTTACATTCTAGTGGCTTACGGTCTGTGGGTAGGCGCAGGATGGGCGTGGTGGCTCACTGTAATACTCTCGATTCTTGGCATCATCCTTGGCATACTAAGTCTTCCAGGCGGCATCATTATGTTAATCATCTACGCGGTGATAATCTGGTACTTCTGGCAACCCTACGTAAAGGCATATTTCGGTCAAGCTCGCGCTCCAGCGCCGCCTCCAACGCCTCCACCGGTCTAAACCAATCTTTTTTCTTTTCTTTCTGTGTTCAGTCTAGAGTAGGGGTCTTCCATGCTGTTTTTGCAGGTATTCGTACAGTTCTCGCAGGTATTTGGAGACGCTGTCCAGCTTCTTGCTAACTTCATCCACCCTGCTTTCTAAACGGGCGACTTTTTCGCGCAATTCAACCAATTCATTTGTAGCCATTGAATACACCTGCTTCTTGAAATAGGCAAGAAACGCTATTTATCTTTGCTTTGGACATTATTATCAGGCCCCTCAGGCTTAAAGGAAAATACTTGAATGCTCCAACCCTCGACAGAGGAAGCGAATAAAGCTATCTTTGCTCTATGCAAGCGAATCGCCGGCAACCGTGAGATAACAGCGGTCTGCATTTATGGACCTTCAGTCAGCGGATACGGCAATGAGACAAGCGAAATCAATGTCCTGCTTGTTCTGAGAGGATTCGCATCTAGGCTCCAGTCATATAGGAAAAAAGTGGGTGAAAGACGAGCCTTTGTCCTAGCAGTTGATCAAGCCGCGTTTCAAAGAGATATTTCAGCAGGCTGGCTGGGTGAAATCGCTGCTGAGAAGCTTCTACTACCGTACGAGGCACTCATTAACAGTGACTACCTATTGCGTCAAGAGGTAACTTTGAAAAGGCGCGTGGTTTGGGAGCTTCTAGAAAGCCTAGTTTTGGAGTTTCCCGAACTCTCACACGAGCTCATGATCAAGCCTGAGTATTTCATGCATGAGACCCAAATGGAAAGAGCCAGATTGTTCCCGTTGATCGCGTATCGCTTTCTCAACATACTTCAAACCGACATAAGACAGAGGAATATTGAAGCAATGATGAAAGGCTACTGGCAAGCACTGGAAGATCTGGCGCAAGATAAATGGATAACGCTGACAAACGGGACAGTCAGAATTACCCCGAAGCTCGTAAGGGCAACAAAAAGTAAGAGAATACGAATTCCTGCTTTTTGGAGATCTGTTCAGAGAGCAGCGCTAATGCATGTTTTTAGCACTCTGCCACGAATGCTGGCGCCTCTCGCCTTTGAAGAAGAATACTATGCAAAGCATCATTCCAACGTGAAGGAAACGGAGAATGTTGTCTTGAAGCTCGAAGATTCAAAGGACCATGTGCTCATGCCCACGCCTTCAGGATTGGTGCCCTTATCAGATGCAACTGACATACAGGATTTCGTGAGGAAAGCTGTGCCAAGTGCTGCAGACGTTGCTGTTGAGACCAAGGAAATGGGCGGCGTTCTGAATTCAGTTTACCTGTTGACCCTAGGCAAAGAGCAGGGGGAACAGAAGATTGTTGTGAAGAAGTTCAGAGACTGGACAGGCGTCAAATGGTTTCCGTTGGCGTTATGGTCACTGGGCACGAAGTCTTTTGCTGTCCTAGGTAAGTCTAGGCTGGAGCGGGAATACGCATTGAACCAGTATCTTCGTAGTAATGGCTTGATTGTGCCCAGAATCCTGCATATTAGTCCGAAGCAACATCTGATCTTCCAAGAGTTTGTTGAAGGAAAAACCATGGTGGAGACTATCAAAAGCATTCTAACAGCTCAAGAAGATGTAGCAGGAAAACTTCAGTTAGTAAGAGAGGCAGGGAAACAGATAGCCAGAGCGCATCAACTAGGCGTCGGATTAGGAGACTGCAAACCCGAAAACATAATCGTCACGAAGGATGGCGAACTCTGTTTTGTCGACTTAGAGCAGGCATCAAGAGACGGAGACTACACATGGGACATTGCTGAGTTTCTATATTATTGTGGACATTACGTTCCACCTTTGGCGCCCACGAACAAAATCGAACATGTAACACAAGCTTTCACCGATGGCTATATTGAAGCAGGAGGCAAGAAAGAAACAGTCATGAAAGCCGCGTCGCCACGTTACACCAAGGTGTTTAGCATCTTTACTCAGCCTCAAGTGATATTAGTCATATCAAACCTTTGTCGAAAAGTGAAACAGCAATGAAGACAAGACTAACCTTCTATGGCGGCATCAATGAGATCGGTGGCAACAAGATTCTGCTGGAAGACGGAGACACTCGTATCTTTTTGGATTTCGGTTTGTCCTTCGCTGATGGAGACCGATACTTCTGCGGTTATCTGATGCCCAGAAATGTTAACGGTGCCGGCGACTACCTTGAATTCAACATATTGCCAAGACTGCATGGGCTATATGCCAAAGGCATGATAAGGAATACAAGCATCAAGTACGAAAAACCGAAATTCGACGCGATTTTCCTGTCTCATCCTCACATTGACCACGTTGGGCACTTGCCTTTCATCGACCCAGACATAACGGTGTACTGTGGCGAATGCTCAAAAACCATAATGGACGCCATGCAGGAATCAGGCAGGGTAGATCTTGGCGAACACGAGACTCGAACATTCAGAACAGGCAAACGAATCAAAGTTGACGGATTAACCATTGAGCCTGTCCACGTTGATCATTCTGTTCCTGGCGCTTACGGGTTCATTATCCAAACCTCAAAAGGCTCGATCATTTACAGCGGTGATTACAGGCTACACGGACCAATGGCACACATGACCAGAGAATTCGCCGAGAAGGCAGCTCGTACTGATCCGACTGTGATGATTTCGGAAGGTACCCGCATCCGCCCTGAGGAAGAACAAGTCATTCATTCTGAGAACCGAGTCAAAGCGGACAGCAACAAAATCGTTGCCAACGCTTCATCTAGGCTTGTGATTGTGGCGTTCTATGGTCGAGACATTGACAGGTTCAAGACTTTCTACGAGATTGCGAAGGAAAACGATAGGCAGTTTGTTATTCCATTGAAACTGGCGCATTTGCTCAGCAAACTGAAGAGCGATCCTATGCTGAAGATTCCAGACGTCATGAAAGATGACATCATATTGTTCTACAAGAAGAGGAAGAAGTCAGGCGAGTTTGCTGAGTCCGATTACTTCATGTGGGAGCGCCCCTTTCTAGCCAAGGCCGTCAACTACGATTTTGTGCACGAAAACGAGTCGAAACTGTTGTTCAACCTTGACCTTGCCAGCTTCACGGAGCTGATTGACGTTAGACCCTCCAAAGGCGGACATTTTATCCACTCGATGAGCGAGCCCTTCAGCGAAGAAGACATTAACGTCGAAGTTATGAACAACTGGCTACAACACTTTGGCTTACAGTTTCATCAGATTCACGCTTCAGGACACTGTCCTTCAAAAGACCTCGCCCAGATAATCAACCGAGTTCAACCCAAGAAACTCATACCTGTTCACACAGAGTACCCGATGCTCTTCAAAAAAATGTTCAAGCACATAGACGTCGAAACACCCGAGAAAGGAACGTCTTACATCCTTCAGTGATCAGGGCTTCAACAGAACGCTGAAGGCCTGAATCTCGTTAGCTGATATCCACTCCTCATTTCGCAGATCGTTTAGTCCCTTAATTATCCTTTCACGAGACTCTGCAGATTTCAATATGTTGGCGTCCACTCCGGCGTCATGAAGATCTTTTTCGAAAACCGGGTCGCGTTCAGTCAAAATGGCCACTTGACTCAGAACGTTTGTCACTGCCTTTGACCTAGGCTGGAACATGGAACCCAACTTCGACATGCCTAGCATACCTTTAAGTCTAGTTGTTGTCTTCATGCTTCCGGCAACGGATGGCGGATAAACTTCATATCTGCGTTCAGTTCCAGCTAGGAAGCAGGCCAAGTAGAACGGCACATATGCCAACGCATCTTTTCTCCGCTGATCCTTCATTCCGATCTTGTCCAGTTGTTCTAGCGATGCTCTTTTCTTCTTTGTCAGCGCGTCAAGTTGTCCCAGAATCGTCGATGTGGAATCCTCCAGCGATTTTGCCTCTTGCTGACCAAGCTGAGTCTTCGAGTCTCTGCTGGCTTCGAGTTCCCTCACGTCTTTCATTGCTTCTTCTGACTCTGCGTCAAATTCAGCTCGGACATTGGTGATTTCAATTCTCTTCCGGGACTCGGTCTGGTCAATTTCTTTGTCCGATGCTTCGATGCTTCTTTTCACAGCCGAGGCTTCTCTCTTCCATGTGTCTTTTTCGTCCTTCCATCGCCTCTCGCTCGCAGAGTCTTTTCGCATTTTGGAAGCTTGAATCTCGGAATCACAGCGTTCAATTTTGTTGATGGCGCGCTCTTGAGCCTTCATGAACTTAGCTCGATCCTGATGCAGGTCTTCGAGCTGTTTGTCAAGTCTTTGAGAGGTCTTTCGAATTCTTGCATCATACCTCTCTTGAATCTGACGAATTTTGTCCATGGCTCTAGCTTTAGCCTCAACTATTTTCTGATTTGCGTCTGCCTGCATCTCCTTGATTTCTTCTCGAATCATGTCCACGTGTTGCTTGGTAACACTGTTCGTTAATTTCATAGCTTCGCGAAGGCTTCGAATGTCACTTTCCAAAGATGTGCGCAGTTCTGAAAGCTCATCAAGCGAGGAGGAGATGGCTGCTTTTTCGATGATTGGCGTCAAACAGACTTCTTTAACGCCGGATTGGTCAGTCTCTTCGGCTTCCATCAAGAAGTACTGAAAGTCTTGGAGAAAGTCCACATTTGAGATCAAGCCAAGGATGGTCCTCTCTTCCACTCGCTTCACTGATTCGAAATAGTGCAAATGGTCTTGTAGAGCCGCGGAGTACGCTTCACGGGTTGAGCCGCTTCCTTGAATGTCGTTGATAAACGCCTCAATCTCTGGCAGCATGTCATGCAATATCGCGCGTGTTGAAACGCCTAAACCGTCGAACAAAAGAGTTTTGCCATTCCAAGGAGCAATCCATATCGGGTAACATGACTTGGTGAGAAAAACTAGCTCTTCAGCTGGTTTCTTTAAGATTAGGCCTTCACCTTTCTTGCGATCAGATTCAGCCATGATGAAGACGGCTGCCATTTCCATCTCTTCTGAAAAAGGAAGAGTACGATCTTTGGTTGAAGTCGAAAATGGAAGAGTTGATGTGGTCGCCTTTATCCTGTCGGGCGCTTGCTCAAGCAAACTGAGCACCGCTATTCAATATGCAGCGTAATTCCATAAAGAGATTATTGTTTTTGACGCGCAATTCTAAGTCAGTTTCAGAAAATAGGAGTGGAAATCCATGTTTCAGGCGCAAAGAAATAGCTTTCCAAATCTGCTAGTGTTGAGAGATTCCTGCATTCTCTTTAGCATGGCCCACAATGTAGCTGTGTTGCTGGACACCACGGGTTTCTCCAAGGTTTCCTCAAGTCTGCTAATTATACTGATTGTAGGTAGATTCGTGCAGCTTATGAAAACACCATCAGACCTACTTGAGTCCGCTTTCCTGACAAGGCTGATAAGTGTTTCAGGCTTTGTCTTCCCGATTTCAAGATTGTCTATCAAACCCAGACCAATCATTCTGTCGATAATGAAACCGCTTCGCTCCAAGAATTGGCGTTCCAGCTCATTGATAGCTTCAGTGTAAGGTGTGGCTACAGAGATGCGCGACAATCCTAAAGCCTTCATAGCTTGCACGACTGCACCTGCTGTTGCGACTGCGGGCTTCTTTGCCACCTTCTCGATGTGTTTCACGATTTTCTCATCATATCCATAGCCTGCGACTAAGCTTCCAGTGGTGCAGCCGAAACCTATAACATGAACATCGGCATCTGCAAGCTTGAGGGCTTCATCTCTGACTTCTTTCTCCATCGCCCGCAGCTCGGAGGCAACTACTCTCTTCAACCGTATTCTGGCTACATGAACCGATGCTTCTTGAGGCAACATCGCTCTAAACTCGTGTTCCATGGTGGTGTTTGAAGACGGCACAAGCAAGCCTAGTTTGAGCCGGTTCATGTGTCCACGTTTCCGCTAACGATCACGCATCATCATACTTCAAACGAAGCCTGATGCAACACAATATACTGACACGTTTCTATTATAAGAATGCACAGCCAGAGCAGACAAGAATTTAGCTGGCTATTTTTCAGAAAAATAGAATACGGGCACGCTCTGCCCTTTTGACCAAAGCCTACCGTATTCACCCTTCCCATGCACGGATCCAGTCAGCACGCGCAAGGACTGATGCATCCAAGGATGTTGGACTCTATGGCGAGGGAAGTGAGAGATTGCTGTGGTGCCCGCCGTTCACGTGTTTCTTGCCGTTTGTCAAGCCTTCAAGTGGCATGGTGTTTCCCGCCAACGGCATTCTGTTTGCGCTGATGGCGAGCTTTCGGTATATGTGGGTTAACGAGTCTTCAGTGCAGTTTAGCAATTCTGCGCCCTGAGAAGTAATGCCATAGACTTTGCGCGGTCTATCGTTTTCTAGATCCCAGTGGCTTTTGATGTAGCCGTTCTCTTCCAACACAGATAACAATGGGTATATTGTGCTGGGACCGAAGTAGACGCCGAACTGTTTGCGCAGACTGGTGATGATGTGGTATCCGTGCATGGGTTGGGCTCTCAGAAACTGAAGGACTACTAGGTCAAGGAGACCCCTCATCAGTTTCATCTGAACCTCCCGCGCTTTTGGTCCACCCAACTTTTTTCGCCCCTTTTTTTGTAGATTTGTTCTACAGTTGTTCCGTTTTACACAGATACAATATGTCTATTTTTAGACATATTCAAGACTGATAATGCCTAAACGCCGATATAAAGGTTCTCGCATACATGAAGCATATCGATACATAACACCATGAAAAACCATGCATAATCAAATAAGCTACATCAACAGCCATATGTACAGAACCAGACCGACCAGGAAAATCCTAATATGAGAAACAACCAGTCGGCTGAGATTTTGATGGATCAGATTGGGCGACGATTCGCCAAATCCTTCCTCGACATCCTCATACTTCAACTGGTCAAAGGTACACCTACTTGGGGCTACGACATCATCAAAAGAACTGAAAACCAATACAAAGTCAAACTTAGACATGGCGCGCTCTACCCAATGTTGAACGAGCTTGAAGCGAAAGGACTTCTGAAGAGCAGACGTGAACTCCAGAAAGGACGAGCCAGGAAGGTCTACGAAATCACCGAGGACGGAACCCAGCTCTTGGAGGCATACAACGATTTCATGAACACATATTTGCCCAAGCAACCCGCAAGATAAACAGCATGAAGGCTACGCCATGAAAAAACCAAAACAAACGCCAGAAGCCGCCATGATGCAAATACAGAAAATCTTCGAAAGAAAAGGGACAAAAGCCCTCAACATGGCAAGACAAGCAGTTAAAGAAGAGAGAATTAAGTCGAGAAAAGCCCAGCAAGCCCTAACATATTTCATCACGGAATATTGGCACGACACTGCAAGACCCTCCCTCATGGCCCTTTCCTGCGAAGCGGTTGGAGGCGACCCAGAGATTACGCTGCCTGTTGCCATTCCAATGATTCTAATTAGCGGCGCCATTGACATACACGACGACATCATCGACCAATCAAAAAGCAAGGATGGCCGCCCAACAGTCTATGGAAAATTCGGCCTAGAAATAGCTCTTCTCGTAGGAGACGCGCTTCTCTTCAAGGGACTCGTACTGCTAAACAAGACAGAAGTCGAGAAAATCCCCGCTGAAACGATGCTGCAGGTCAATGACATAATCAAAACCATGTTCTTTGAACTTGGAGACGCAGAAGCGCTTGAGCTTGAGTGTCGACGACAACTGGACGTTTCTCCAGAAGACTACCTCCATATAGTGAGGATGAAGGCGGCCGACGTTGAAGCCCACACGCGCATCAGCGCCATTCTGGGCAATGCGTCAAGTAGGGAAGTCGAGGCGTTAAGCGAGTATGGCAGACTGCTAGGCATGATGATAATCCTAAGAGACGACATAATAGACCTATTAGTGCCTGAAGAGTGCCGTAGCAGGATCACGAAAGAGTGCCTACCATTGCCATTATTATACGGTTTGCAGGACGCCGCCCGAGGACCTGAGCTTAGATCGCAACTTCAAGGCAAGACTATTAGTGACAGAAGAGTTCAAGAAATCCTGTCAACTGTTAGAAACTCCAGAGCGATCGCACGACATTGTAAGACTATGGAGAAGTTGGCTTCAAAGGCAATGCTAAAACTGAGGGTTTTGAGCCACAACACTAGAGAACTTCAACTTCTAGTAGAAGCTATGCTTCCAGCTACTGAAGAGGAGACCCGAGCTGCTAATCCGTCTATCTCCACCAGAGCCGAACCGGGATCTTAGCTTTTTTTCGCATTTTTGTTCACTGTATATTTGTTGCACATATCTCTGCATATAATACTTGTTGTACACATCTACAGATTTGATGATCGAGAATCTGAATTTGCCATGCATAATTCTCAACTAGACCGTTGCTCACAACTGTTCGATGACGTGCGAAGATTGCTCAATGCTCGTTGGTTAGCTGGGCTTGGCATTCCTCGGAAAGAGTTTCTTCTAGTGTTCACTTTGTTGTTCAATGCTTTCACGTGGTACTACATGACATTATTTATCTTAGAACGTATGCCCTCTCACATCGACGCATTGCGAGCGGTCTTCTACATAGCAACCATTGGAGCCAGCCTTGCAGGGGCAGTGCTGTCAGAGAAAGTGAGACAACTGCGTCTTCTTTACCTCTGGATGATCATCGGGGCCATTGCCTCACTTCAGCTGTCTTTAACAAATGTCGCAACTGTTGCCCACATATCCTTCATGTTTATCCTTGTTGGCATTTCCTTCGGCATTGGCATGCCATCCTGTCTAGCCTACCTAGCAAACAGCACCTCAATAGAAAATCGCGGCAAAACCAGCGCCCTCATATTCCTGTTCGTCAACTTAGGCGCCCTTCCGCTTGCTCTGGCTTTGTCCTCGTTCAGTCTGCAAGTAAACTCTTTGGTACTGGCATTCTGGCGAGCATTAGGTCTGGCAGCTTTTGCATTACTAAGACCATCAAGTAGTGTTTCAACTCCGCGTAAACACGTTTCCACCGCATCAGTTTTTCATGACAGATCATTCGTGCTGTATCTGATCCCTTGGCTGATGTTCAGCATAATAGATTCGCTTGAGACAGCGCTCCTCAAGGATTTCTTTGGCCCAGAATACTATGGACTTACTTTCACCGTAAAACCGGTTATCGCAAGCTTCTCGATGCTGGTCGGCGGTCTTCTGGCCGATAAGATCGGGCGAAAACGCGTTACAATGTATGGCTTCGTCTCCCTTGGTCTTGCTTACGCCATCATAGGCATCGCGCCAATGCTACAGTTGGCGTGGAATATCTATTTGGTGATTGATGCCATAGCTGCGGGCATCTTGTGGATAACTTTCATTATGATACTCTGGGGAGATTTGTCGACTCAAGACTCTAGAGAGAAATACTACGTCGTCGGCAGCATTCCCTTCCTAGTGACGGCAGCCATTCCTGTATCTCTTGTGCCCCTTTCGAGTCTGCTTCCAGCCAACACTGCTTTCTCACTAGCAAGCTTCTTTCTCTTTCTGGCCGTGTTGCCATTGATGTACGCGCCTGAAACGTTGCCACAGAAGAGGATAGAATTGCAGCGGCTGAGGAATTACGTTGAACACGCGAAGAAACTGGCAGGACGACACTCAGGTAAGCGTGAAGACGGCAAAGAGTAGTTTTGCAGGTTAAAGGGTTTCTATCGTTGTGGCCATTCTGTCCAAAGTCTTGACAAAGGGATGCTCTGGTTTTTCGTTGACAAACACTGTTACTCCACCCGCCCGAAGTATGTCACAGAAGCATGGGATCATCTCAATCATTGGCAGGTTATTGCTGCTCAACAGCTTCTTGGCTAGCTCAGCGCGCTGATTCTTTGATTCCAGTACATCAAACAATACCTTGTTCATCACTAGTCCGGTTTTCTTTTCGAAGAGGTCGTAGAGCTCGTCGATCATGCGTTGTGTTCCTTTGATGTCTGATATGTCAGTGCCTGAGACAACAAGAACTACGTCTGCGCTGACGATTGCGTTGATTGACGAGTATTGTAGGCCTGGGCTGGTGTCGAAGATGACGTAGTCTAAGCCCATCTCGCTTAGAAGGGATGTCTTCAGAGAAAGAAGTCGTCCTAGGGCTTTCATTTCCCATTTTCTGTCTTTGGCGGTCATTTCTCTGATGGCTTGGGTGCTTGGGTTGGCTAAGCCTACAAGTAGGCGGCCTCGCTTGGCGTGAGATTGCGATAGGTCGACGAGAGCTTTCTTGACGTCGCAGACGCCGTTGAGGTAATCGTTTATCCAGTATTCACTGTTCTGTACTTTGAGTATGGCTTGAAGGCTTGGTGCTCTGAAGTCTAGGTCTAGTAGAGCGACGCTTTTGCCGCGATTAGCGTATAGTGTAGACAGGTTGACTGAGAGAAGGGTCTTTCCAGTTCCGCCTTTGTAAGAGTGTATGGCTAGGATTTTTCCCATGGCTCTTTCATCTCCTCGTTTTGACTCTCTTCTCTTTCCACGTAGAAGTACGCCTTTCGTCCGCGTCTTTCCTTCTTTACATAACCCATCAAAACCAGTTGGTTCAGGTAGCCGCTTTCAACTGCGCGTGCACGTTTAGTCTGCCCAGACACTTCGTCGGCTGTGGCGTGGTCAAGTTTGCACAGGGTGACTGCGGTTTTTCTCAGATGGTCAGGCAGTGATAGGAGCGTCATGACGTCTAAGACGTCGGGTATCCCATCTTGTGTCGTGTGTTGTCCGTGCTTCTGGATTTCGATCATGACTTCCAGTTTGTCGTTGAGGCGGTCGAGTGATTCTTTGATCTTCTGTAGAAGTGTGGTTGACATGGGGTCTACTTTTCTGGGCAGGCTCATGCTGTTCAGTTATCCTGAGTTGTGTTATACGTGTCTACAGAAACAATGGTGATGTCGGTTCTATTAAGTCTTACTAAACTCGCTTATGGATTCTCAATTAAACGACAGAACATAGAAGCAACGTACAAGAATCAATAACCTGAAGCACTAATCGACTTTTGCCTCAGGCTGCGTCTGAGCCCATGTTAGGCCCCAGATGAAGATCAGCGCGAGCATCAGCCAGAACAATACCACAATCGTCTGTCCAGCTCCGGTTGAGAATTCCTCAAACATTGTAGGCGGGTTCTCCTTTCTCTCTTTCGTCAAATATATCTTAAGATGGCAGACATCTAATAAGCGATGTTTCACAGTCAACGATGTTACGAAAACTGGAATATGAAGCAGGCTGGCAGCAGTTTGGCTATGTGGCTATTCTCAGTGTGGGTTCGGGTTGGCGTTGGGCTGCATATGCGGCTAAGCTCAGTGCCCAGAGTTGATCATCGTGTATGCCCTGTGGATGACTGAAGCTGAGGTGTCCGGTTTTGTTGTACGCGTATTGTTGTTGGTTGATTTGGTTGATTAAGGGTCGGTTGTAGGACAGTTTCAGCCTGTGTTGTTCCATGGCTAGTTTGAGGTTGGTTAAGAGGGCTTCTTTTGTCTGCGTGGTGAAGGTTACGCCTTCGATGTTCTGGATGTCTTGGTTTCGTAGTTCTTCTTGTATGGGTTCGCCTACGCCTGTTTGGTCTATGCATAGTTTTTCGAATTGTATTCTTTTGTTGGCGTTTGCGATGTAGCCTATTACGTGGCTGTATGGTGTGCCTAGTGGGAATTCGTGTATGTGGACGAGTTTCAGTGTGGTTTGTTCGTGTTTGATGATGGCTATGGCGGTGTGGTCGTTGAGTTTGCCGAAGTCTACTCCAGCGTAGTATGTGCCGTCTGGTGCTGCTTGTGGATCGGCTATCTGCTCCAGTGTTGGGTCTATGCAAGTTCGTATCAAGTCCTGTGGGAAGAAGCAATGCGCTGCTTCGGTGAATTCGGCTAGGTATTCGCTGCGGTAGATTTCGTCTGGTAAGATGCGCTTCTGTTCGTGTAGGAATTCGGTTTTGATGAGTGGGCATTCGATTGATCGGGCGTGGTGTACGCTGTAGTCTGGGTTGGTGTAGGCTTTGTAGAAGTGGTTTTTGCCCCATGGTGTGCTGAGGAAGATGGCTGAGCCGTCTGTGGCGCTTAGCATGGGAAACATGACTTGTGTGATGGTTTCTTCGGGCATGAAGGCGGCTTCGTCGCAGATGATGTGGTCAGCGGTGTATCCTCGTAGTAAGTCTTCGCTGCACGGCAACGCCACGATCAATGAGTTGTTGTGTAAGTGGATTTCTGTTTTGGTTTGCTTGGCTACGCCTTGGCGTAGGATGAGGCTGTTTTCGATTAGTTCTTGTATTCGGTCTAGCATGATTATGCTTTGTCTGAGACTGGGCGACGCTACTAGTACGGTTGTGTTTGGGTTGGTGTATGCGTAGTGTATGGCTTTAACTGCGACTGTTGTGGTTTTGCCGCATTGCCTGCCCCAGCAGCTTACTATGCGTTTGGACTGGTCGGCTAGGAGTTTCTCTTGGTATGGGAAGGGATGCCAGTTTACGAGTAGCCTGGCAAATAGTGAAGGGTCTGCTTGGATGTTTAGAAGCGGGGCTTCAGGGTTTCTGTTTAGTTTTTGGTTGAGTGTCCATAGGGTCCAGAGGAAGCCGATTGGTGTGAAGCCGTTTTGGTGGTTGATGTTTTTCTTTATGCAGAGCAAGTGTGTCGGGTTGAGGTTTTCGTTTTGTTGTTGATTGTTGATGAAGTCTAGGTCGGCTGGGCAGCATTCTGTGGCTTGGTTGAAGTTGTATTTTCGTGGCCATGGTTGATTGAAGAAGTAGTCTGAGTGGGTGTTCATGGCTTGTATGATGTTTTTGAGTGTTGTGATGGGTTCTGTGTTTAGGATTTGGCTTAGGAGGCGGCATAGTTCTGTGAGGGGCGGGAGGGCGTTTTGGGGTATGGTTTTCATTTGTGTTTTTTCGCCAGCAGTGCGCGGAGCGTGTGCATTTCCTTTCGCCATTCGCTGAGTATGGTCTGGTATTCGATGATGTTTGGTGGAAGCCTCTGCTCGACAACCATGGTTGGTGTGTCGGTGTACATGGCTCCATGTACGGTTCTTCTTTCCCTCTGGACGATTATGGATCTGGTTGCTAGTCGTTCGAGTATGTCTTCGACGTTTACCATGAGTTGCTCTGTTTTTTCCAAGCCTTTGCGTTTCAGTCTGGAAACTGCTAGGTCGTTGAGGAATCCTCGCAGGGTGTTGTCTAGTCGGGTGATGTAGCCGCTTAGGAGGAGTGATTTTTGGGTTATGCCGCTGATGGCTTCGTATGTTTCTACTCTGGAGATCTTGATCAAGTACATGGCGGCTCTTTCAGCTAGAATTCGGTCTGCAACCATGTCCAGCTTGTAATGCTTAGTTAACTCCTTGACTAACTGTTCGAAAGCTTCTTTCTCGATTGTACAGACGGAGTTTGGGTTGAATTGTTCGCAGTTTGCGTTCATGGTGCAGCGGTCGCAGAGCATGAAGCCGATGCGCCATAGTCCATGTCTTAAAGCACTCATCTCGGGTCTTAACCTCAGTTGATGGAGAGGTGGCGAGAGGGAATATCAATGTTATCGGACAGTGTGGGACACCATAGAGGAAATAGATGAGATGCTTTTGAACAGCCCGTGACGATTCGGGCAATGATGAGAGGACTTTGGATAATCCAATTCAAGTAGGAGATTCAAAAGAGAAAGCGGCTGCAATATTCGGAGTGGATGTTAGGCAACATGTCATGCGTTATTGTTGAATGCTTCTGCTTTCTTCAAGATCCTCGCCTATGCTGTTGAATTGCTCAAGTGCGGCTTGCAGGTTTTCTGTTATGTCTCTTGCGAGTATGTCTGGGGGTGGTAGGTTTTCTGTGTCTTCGAGGCTTTCGTCTTTGAGCCAGAATATGTCTAGGTTAGCCTTGTCTCGTTGCATGAGTTCTTCATAGGTGTGGGGTTTGAAGCGTTCGGTCAGTTGTCTTTCATGGCGGTTTTGTGGGTTGTAGCATTTTATGAAGTCTTGTAGGTCTTCGTATCGTAGTGGGTTGGTTTTGAGTGTGAAGCGTTTGTTTGTGCGTAGGTCGTATATCCAGAGTTTTTGTGTCCATGGTTTTTCGCTTGCTGGTTTGCGGTCGAAGAAGAGGACGTTTGCTTTGACGCCTTGTGCGTAGAATACGCCTGTTGGTAGGCGGAGTAGTGTGTGTACGTTGCATTCGTGGAGTAGTTTTCTTCTTACGGTTTCGCCTGCTCCGCCTTCGAATAGGACGTTGTCTGGTACTACGATGGCTGCTTTTCCGTTGATTTTTAGTAGTGTTTTTACGTGTTGGAGGAAGTTTAGTTGTTTGTTGCTTGTGGTTGCCCAGAAGTCTTGTCTTTCATAGATTAGGGATTCTTTGTCGGCTTTGCCTTCGCCGTTTACTATGGTTATGCTGCTTTTTTTGCCGAAGGGCGGATTAGTCATTACCATGTCGTAGCGTGTGCCTGGGTCGCTGATGAGTGAGTCGCCGACTTCTATTGGGCTTTCGTCTCCACCAATACCGTGGAGGTATAGGTTCATTACGCATAAGCGAGCTACAGAGTCGACTATGTCTTTTCCTGTGAAGGTGTTGTGTTTGAGGAATATTTTTTGGTCTTTGTCTAGTTGATAATTGTTTGATATGTAGTCGTGTGTGGCTATTATGAAGCCGCCTGTGCCACAGGCTGGGTCGTTGATTGTCGTTCCTGGTTCTGGTAGCATTACTTCTACCATGGCTTTGATTAGTGGTCTTGGGGTGAAGTATTGTCCAGCTCCGCTTTTGATGTCCTCTGCGTTTTTCTGCAGTAAGCCTTCGTAGATTTCTCCTTTTACGTCGATGTCTATGCCTATCCATGTTTCAGCGTTAATGAGTTCGATGAGGCGCTTGAGCTTAGCTGGGTCTTGGATTCTATTTTGGGATTTTCTGAATATGACACCTAACATGCCCTTTTCTTTGCCCAGCGAATCAAGAATGCGACGGTAATGGATTTCTAGGGCTGTCCCGTCTTTTTCAAGTAGACTTTGCCAGTCAAGTCCTTTAGGAACTGTCGATGGCTTGTTGAAGGGAGGTTTGGTTTGTTCGTCTGCCATTTTTAAGAAAAGAAGATAGGTTAACTGTTCAACGTAGTCACCATAGCTTACACCATCATCTCTCAAAACATTGCAGTAGTTCCACGTTTTTTGGACAATCGAAGATGAGTCACTGGACATAACGCATCAGCCCCATTTTTCCCAGGATTATTTCTCTTTTACCTTTGGTTGCGGATTCTCTCTTTACCCTTTCTTGCTTTATTCGTTCTAAGAGTTTTTCCGCCGGTTCATCACTTGAGTCCTGAGAAACGAGCCTTCCTTCAAAGGCTCTTTTTAGAATACTTTGACGCATTTGATTTGTTTGTTTAAGGGTTCGCTCTACGCTCTTTTCAGTTTCATAAGCAATGGAAAAGGCTTCTTCGATTTTTGCCGCCACAATTTTCTGTTCGAGCAGGGGAGCCAAAGGTATCTTTAGGCTACGCACTTGTCCATAGTTCAGTCCTTGTCTTGTAACTCCAGATTCTGTTGAAAATATTTGGTCTTGACCATACGCCGAGTTAAGGAAGGAACTAAGATATGGCGAGACTAACCACCAACCAGTTCTGATTATGCAAACATGCTGGTTTACGTTGGCTTCTGTTAATCTCTCGGGAATGTACGTAGATCGCCCGATTGAAGCTCCTGTTATGTTAAGAAGGACATCGCTTGGATGGGTTTTTGTTCGTTTCATCTCTTCATGCATTTGGGGTGTTACGTAGGCGATGTCTTTGAGGCGAAGACCGTCTGGATGGACGTTTTGACTGCGAATGAAAGGAATGCCTTCATCAACGTAGACTTTTTTTCCACCTCTTGGCGTTATGCCACTTCCTATGAAAGTTTCAAATTCGCTTATTGTTGTCCAGACCCAAGTTTCTGGTAGCTTTGGTAAATGGTATGTGTCTATTGAGGGCATTTCCTCGTATTTTCCTTCTGCATTCTTTCTTCTTTCTTCTTTGATGCGTTCTAGGAGCACAGAGGCAGGTTCAATCTCGTCTTTGTGGGTTTTTCGCCATTCTTCGGTTAGTTTTCCTTCAAAGGCATATTTCAAAACTGCTTGACGGTAACGCTTTAACTGCATCTTAACCTTCTTAAGCGACTCTACACCAGCATCCAGATTAGTAAAAAGCTCCTCAACCTTAGCAACAATACGACACTGCTCAGGCAAAGGACAGAGAGGAAGAACAATCTCCTTTAGATCTTCGATATGGAGATTCTTTATGACTCCACCTTTGACAGATTGCTCTATGCTGATATTATTGATATAATTTCTCAATGAAAAAGCGATAAAATCAGAATCAATATATGCTTTGAAGGGCTTGATGAGAGCCACACTTACGAAAAGACTGAAAGGTCTATTAGTTCTAACAACAGCAGTGCGTCCAATTGTTCCACTCTTTGTGATAAGCACATCCAAATATTCAGGATTACATCTTCTTATCAGACTATTGTGTTCTTCAGCAGAGATATACTTACAATCATCAAAACTTATCTTTCTCTCATAAATGTCCTTTGCCGAAATAAATGGGACACCATTTTCAACATACTTGGGAGTGAAATGCGTTCCATCTGTTATCTTTGCACTTATCTCGCCTAACCTTACTCTTACCCAACCCTTTGGACGATGAAATGAATCGCGCTTCTCTGTCACTTTGCTAACACCATGTTCAATTCTTCGAGAATCTTGTTCAGTTCCTGTCCAAAGAGTTGGTATGCCTTGATCGCTCCGCCTTTCTGGTTGAAGGGCACGTTTTCAAAATCATCTATTCCAATGCTTAACGATGTGGCAATATGATCTTTAACCATAACCAGCCACTCCTTCTGCCCTGGCGTAAACTTCCTTCCTAACTTCTCTTGTCCAGCAAGCCATTCCTCAAACCTATGATTTACGGTTTCAGAAAACGGCTCCAAAACATCAACTGCGCCAACAGCAAACCTAACCAATGAAACGATATTCGTCAAAAGCTTCTGTGGACCTGCGCCTTTGACTTTCGATTTTTCTAACTGTTGATATGCCATCCAAAGAAGCTCAGGCGATAAGTTGTACGGCGGCTTCCTAACAGTCTCAGCAAGCTCTTTGATAGCCTCGTATGTCAAATGCCTCTGACCATAAGGCTTACTATAAATAATCTGTAAAGCAATCAACTCATCCTTATTCTTCTCAATGAAGTCCTTGAACGAATTAACCATAAGCCTCGCTTTCTCAGCAGCCTGAGCATCAGGACCCGCAAAAACAAGAACATCCTTGCTGACGACATCAATAATCTGCTCATTCCGCTTCTTAACATCAACAACAGTGTTCCTAAACTTCGGATCATCAAACAACTTACACGCATTTTTAACCAACTCCTCAGACGCCTTCTTCAACTGGTCTTCTGACGGCCTCTCTGTTCCAAAAAGCTCCTTCGCCTTAGCCAACTGCATGTCAGGATCAACCGCATCCAAAAGCTCGTTAACAACCTGACTCAACTTCTTTCCACCAGCAGCCGCCTCAACCTCCTTCCTATCCTTATCCCCTATCTCTTTATCCAAACGAGCAAGCCTACCAGCCAAAGAAGAAAGCGAGTCCTCATCTCTGACTCCAACAGCAACCGACATAATCAACTTTTCAAACGGAACGCTACGCTTGCGCTCCAAAGGACGAGAATCAGTCTTATCACTCTCACACACACCAACAGCATCAACAATCACAAACCCAGACTTATGCAATGCATCAGGAGTAACAGCATTCAAATCCGTAGAAGAAATAGTCCTCGTCCCGCGACCCTTCATCTGCTCAAAATAAACACCCGACTTAACATCACGCATAAACAACAAACACTCAAGAGGACGAATATCCGTGCCAGTAGAAATCATATCAACCGTAACAGCAATCCGCGGAAAATACGAATTACGAAAGCTAGCAATCAAATCCTCAGTCTTCTCACCAGTCGTCTTATACGTAATCTTCTTACAAAACTCGTTACCTTTACCAAACTCCTCTCTAACAATCTGAACAATATCCTCAGCATGAGAATCATCCTTAGCAAAAACAAGCGTCTTAGGAACCTCCTTCCTACCCGGAAAAATCTCAGAAAACAACCTATCCCTAAAAGTTCGCGCAACAGTCCTAATCTGATCGGGAGCCACAACATCTCTATCTAACTGACCAGCGTCATACAACAAATCCTCATCGAGCTTTTCCCAACGCACCTTCCTCGTCAGCTTATCCCGTTTGTCAACAAAAAAACCAGCGCTTACTTCACTACCCCTCTGCGTAATTTCAGTGGCAATGCGATAAACCTCATACCCAACGTTGACGCCATCCGCGATCGCACGGTCATGTCCGTACTCCATGACAAGGTTCTGATTGAAGAAACCAAGAGTCTGCTTCGAAGGAGTCGCAGTCAACCCAATAATGAACGCATCAAAATACTCCAACACCTGACGCCAAAGATGGTAAATCGACCTATGACACTCATCGGTTACAATGAAATCAAACATCTCAAGAGGAATATCAGGATTATAGCCAACTTCAACAGGCTTCATATCCTTAGGCGCAATCTCAAAAACTGACTGCTCTTCAAGCTCAGGAGCAAGCTCCTCATTTTTCAACATTGCATAGAGCCGCTGAATAGTCGTAATGCAAACACGACTCACGGAGTCAATCTTATTCGATGTCAAACGCTGCACATTATAAAGCTCAGTAAACTTTCGCCCATCATCAGGAGTCCTATACTGCTGAAACTCCTGCAAAGTCTGACGACCCAAAGTATTCCTATCCACCAAAAACAGAACACGCTTCGCATTAGCAAACTTAACCAACCGATAAACAAAAGTCACAGCCGCAAACGTTTTACCACTACCACTAGCCATCTGAATAAGCGCCCTCGGTCTCGCCTGAGCATGAGAAACCTCAAGATTCCTAATCGCATCAACCTGACAATCCCTCAAACCCTCAGTAATCAAAGGCGGCAAATTCCTAAGCCGAGCCCTCAATGTATCTTGCTGCGACAACCACTCACGAAACATCTCAGGCTTATGAAAAGCAAAAACCCGGCGAGAACGAGAATCAGGATCACGCAAATCCCTAAAAAACGTCTCAGAACCCGTACTCTCATAAGCAAAGGGCAACGGCTCACCAACATGCGGAATACTACCCGGCAAACCACGCAAATACTTCTCAGACTGCTCAGCAACACCGCCCAACGTAGTCCCTTCAGGCTTAGCCTCAACAGCTCCAACCGCCTTCCTATCAACAAAAAGCAAGTAATCAGCAAACCCAGACATCAAAGGAAAATTACGCACAACAACACCCAAAGAAGCCCCAAGACTAAGGTCACGGAAATCCTGAACCCGCCAACCTGCCGTCATAAGCAATTGATCAATCTTCAGCCTTGCCTTGTCCTCAGGCTTCATGCCCCACACCCCGGCTATTTAACATAGAAAACAATCATCCGAATAAATCTTGTCAGCAATAGTAGGATCAACCACTCCCACGATTCAATGATGCGTTCACAATATATGTCTAAGCCTATCTGTAACCCAGCATTGCTCTCAGCAATGATACGCGCTAGGAGTTATGTGAACTCAGGCTCAACTTCCCGACTTGATAAGTGAACGGAGAAAGGGTTCATCTACAATATTGCGCTTTCCCTGGCAGATTCCTCTTAGCCGAGAAATACCCAGAGTACGAAACCGCAATCAACGAAACAATATCATAAAGACAACATCACACAAACTAGTTCCTTCTCACTCATGGGGCTGACATCCATTTCTTGGCCCAAGAAGAAGTAATTCCCAAAACGTAACGCTCATAAATTGTGCATGACATTAGACGCTCGACTTCGAATAACAATCACTGCCCAGAAAGTGCACGATCTTCAAAGACTCTATCCAGCGCTCAGGCATAACCTG
This sequence comes from Candidatus Bathyarchaeia archaeon, assembly GCA_035283685.1. Lineage (NCBI taxonomy): Archaea > Thermoproteati > Candidatus Bathyarchaeota > Bathyarchaeia (SeqCode) > Bathyarchaeia archaeon. The sequence continues at coordinate 72,326 of DATETJ010000010.1, read as the reverse complement.
CTGCTTTGCTCATGGAATTGTTCAATAAAATCGAACATACGTAAAAATAGTGAACTTGTTCATTTCTACGGAGCCAGAGGGATAGCTGACAGCGGAGGCGACAAGGCAATGACAGTTTCAGACGTTCAGCTCATCTTGGACCTCTAACAACTACACAGATTAGCGAGAGAAGCAGCTAAGCGACTTCTGAAAGATAGTTGCAGTTCTCGGTCCAAAGATGGCACAAATGCGAAACGCGGCTGGAGACATAGGTCTTAAATAGTTGAATCTAAAGTAGGATACTTATGATTCAACTATTTGTGAACAGAGAAGAAGAGCTTCAATTTCTCGAAAACCATTTTTCCTCAAAGTCCGCTGAGCTTATTGTCATATACGGAAGAAGAAGGGTTGGCAAGACCGAACTCTGCTCAAATTTCTCAAAGGCTAAACCTCGTATATACTTTCTCGCAGATCGCAGACCCGAATCTGAGCTGTTGCAGGACCTAAAACTGAGAATGAGCGATTTTCTCAGAGATGAAAGCTTCGCAAAACTAGACATTAAGAACTGGATAGAACTCTTCCAAGAATTCTGGAAATGGAGAAAAAACGAAAAAACACTAATCATCCTCGACGAGTTTCCCATGCTAATCGAGGGAAACCACGCCATCCCATCAATCTTCCAGAAAATATGGGACCTAAACCTCAAAGACAAACACGTAATGCTCATAATACTCGGCTCATCCGTAGGAATGATGGAAACCGAAGTCCTAGGCTACAAAAGCCCCTTGTACGGCAGAAGAACCGGACAATGGAAACTGGAACCCCTAAAACTACCCCACCTCAAGCAATTTTTCCCAAACTATAACCTCGAAGAACTCATAAACGTCTACGGCTGCCTCGGCGGCATACCCGCCTACCTACAAAAATTCGACCCACACAAAGACTTCTGGCAAAACTGCGAAGACAAAATCCTGAAAAAAGGCGAATTCCTCTATGAAGAAGCCGAATTTCTCCTAAGAGAAGAACTCAGAGAACCCCGCAACTACTCAGCCATCCTCAAAGCCATAGCCCAAGGAGCAGAAAACTACGGCGAAATCCTCAACCTCACAAACATGGACAAAAGCATACTCTCAAAATACACCAGCGTACTAGAAGACCTAGGCTTCATCCAAAGAACATACCCAATAGGCATCAAACCCAAACCAAGAAAAGGACACTACACCATAGCAGACAACTACCTAAAATTCTGGTACAAATACATCTTCCCCAACAAAGCCGAACTAGAAATCGGAAACACAAACCACATCCTCAACAAAATAAAAGAAGACTACAACACCTACCTAGGCTCAACATACGAGCAAGCCGCCCGCGAACTCCTAACAGAAATGAAAAGAAAAAACCAACTACCCTTCACCTTCCAAACCATAGGAAAATGGTGGCACAAAGACACAGAAATAGACCTCATCGCACTCGACCAAGAAAAAACCACAGCCACCTTCATAGAAGTAAAATGGAGCACACTAAACAACAAAGACTGCCAACGAATCCTAAGCGACCTAGAAGCCAAAGCCTCAGCCTTCAGATGGCCACGAAAACAAGAAAACTACGCAATCATCGCAAAAAAAATCACCCACAAAAAACAACTCCAACAAAAAGAAACCCTCCTACTCGACCTAGACGACTTCAAACAACTCTAAACCCCAAGCCACCTCATCCCTACTTCAAACCCTAACTTCTCCGTCTCGCTTTCTCCTTATGCGGCTTCTTTTTGATCACTTGGCTTATGCTTACGCGTACGTAGTCGCCTTCCTCAATCCTCAACACTTCACGCACCAACAAGGGAATAGTAACTTTACCACCAACCACAACCCGAGCCACAAAAACCTCACTTGCTTCACCCAAACCCGAACCAGCCCCTCAACCTAAACCAAACCACACAAACAAGAACCCACACAACACTAAATAAAGTTACGCAAAATCACACAAAATCACGCCAAGTGATTTCCAGCAACACAGAACAACGCAGAATAACCTAGCGTCACACTAAACTACCAAATTGACGAAACCTAGACCCCTAACGAAGCTTAATAGTTTCAAGCAGACTGGGCACAAGAACATCAGTCTTGTAAGCCCTCTGAAAGAAACCAGCAAGGCTGTAGCTCTTCGACTTCTCACCATGGCACACGATTATTCTCTCTGGCTTCGGCGAAAGCCTACGAATATAATTAGTAATCTGCCTCCTATCCGAATGCCCAGAAAAGCCCTCAATAGACTCAACGCGCAACCTAACCTTGAGAATCTCAATCTTCCCCTCACTGCTCATAATCGGCGTTTCACCCAAACCCTTCTGAACCCGCCTCCCCAACGTGCCCTCAATCTGATAACTCACAAAAATCATCGTGTTACGCTCATCAGACGCCAAATGCTTAAAGTATTCAATAACCGGTCCGCCCTCAAGCATCCCAGATGTAGCAATAACAATACAGGATTCGCCTTCTATTATTTCCTGCCTCGCACTCGGATGCTCCACAATCGTAAAGTAATCGGATTGGAAAGGATTCACACCTTCATGAAGAATGCTATCACGCACTTCCCGAGCCAAATACTCAGGATAAGCAGTAGTAATAGCCGTAGCCTCAGAAATCATACCCTCAATAAACACAGGCGCCTCCTTAATCCGACCCTGACGCATATACCCGTCCAGAATCAACATAATCTCCTGAGCCCTGCCCACAGCTGGCACTGGAATCAAAACCTTGCCACCTTTCTCAAAAGTCTGATTCACGACCGAGGCAAGTCTTTCCTCAGCCTCAAGCCTAGAAGGCATAATATCCTGAGGCGCACCATACGTGCTTTCAGTAATAATAGTCTCAACTCTAGGGAACTCTGTTGCCGCAGGCTCAAGCAACATAGTCTTCGCATACTTGTAGTCGCTGGTGTAAACCACATTGTGTAATCCTTCACCGATGTGCAAATGAACCACAGACGAGCCCAGAATATGTCCAGCATTATGCAGAGTCAAGCGAATGTCCGGAGCGATGTCTGTGACTACGCCGAAGCGTATCGGGATTGTATGCATGACCACGTCGCGCACATCTTTCTGATCGTAAGGAGCCATCAACCCCTGCTTGCTCAACACGTCCAAGTAGTCAAGCTGCAACAGCGTCATGAGAGTGGAGGTGGGCGCCGAACTGTAAACCGGTCCGTCATAACCGTACTTGTACAAGAAGGGAACAAGAGCGCAGTGATCCAAATGAGCGTGACTTATGACTACAGCATCTAAAGCGTCCAAGTCGAATTGAGGTGCATCAAACCTGGGAAAAGCCTCAAGCGGATTCTGTGCGCCGGGGTTGATGCCTGAATCCAGAAGGACGCTGCTTTCTCTGGTTTGGATTAGAACGCAGGATCTGCCCACTTCTTGGAAGCCGCCTAACGCCGTTAAACGTATGTCTCCGACTCCATGGATTGCGGGTCTGAAAATCCTTTCACCCACATTGCGCAGTATGCGGTTTCTCTCTTTGCTCTCAGTGTGTAGGAAATGGCGCATGTGCATCATGATTTTAGACGGAATGGGTGGGCTTCTCAATACGCGTGGTCGCCAACGAGTCTGTTTTATGACTTCGTGGAGCACAGCGCCGTTTTTGCCTATAACTAGGCCGGGTTTTTTTGCTTCTACTATGACTTCGCCGAGGCTTGGGTCGAAGTTTATTCCGGTTATTTCGGCTTCTTTGGCGACTATTTCTTGGATGAGCTTTTCGGTTTCCTTTTCTGTTAGTCTTACTGAAGGGTCGGATCGGACTACGATTCTTTTTCGTATTATGTTTACTATTTCTGCGACAACGTGGCTTTGTTCGATTAGGACTTCTGGTTTCTTGGTGTAAACGGCGAGGGTGGGGCCTTCGAACTCTATACGGGTTACTTCAGCTTCTTTTGGAACATGTTCTAGAATTGTCTGGCTTATTTCGGCTTGGTCTTTGCCGCCTACTGTCACGCTTGTTCATTGCTCCGCTTTTTTTCTGTGTCATGAGGCTGTTGCTATGTTGCGTTTCTCTTTTTCATTTAGCTCTCGGTAGCCTTTTTTGTCTATTATTGTGATGTCGAAGCTGTCGCCGCTTGCTGCGTCTCTTCTCATTGCTGATTCAACGGCTTTCACGACTACGCTGACCATGTCTTTGACTGATGCGTCTTGTTTGTATTTGTCTTCGAGGACGCCGTAGGCTACTGGTGAGCCTGATCCCGTGGCTACCATTTTCTCTTCGGTTATGCTTCCGAATGGGTCGACTGAGTATACGTGTGGTCCTGTGTCGTCGAATCCGCCGATTAGTATTTGTGCGATCAGTGGCGCGTAGCGTGATGAGAACAGTAGGTTGGCGACCAGGCGGGCGGCTGAGCTGATGGGCATGGGTCTGGATGTGTTTAGGCGGTAGAGTTGTGCGTTGGCTTTTAGGATGTCTACGGCTTTTTGGGCGTCTGCTACCACACCTGATATGGTCATGGCGATGTGGTCGTCGATTTTGTAAACTTTCTTGCCTTTGTGGTGTGCGACGAAGAAGCCCATGGTAACGCGGGTATCGGAGGCTAATATGACTCCGTCTCGGCATGTTATGCCTATTGTTGTTGTTCCTTTCAGGACTAGTTCATTTGGGTTTTGAGTGTTTGTCATGTTTATTGTTTCTCTCCCGAAACTTGTTCCTAATTGCGGAATGGTTAAAACTCGTCGGGAACTGAGAGAATTGTATTCACGGGTGACTTGTTAATTAGCGTTACGGTAGAGTAAGTCATTACTGAATGAATGGGGGGTTACTATGAGTGCTGAAAAAATTTTTTGCGGTGATGGTTAGGCTCTTCTGTTGTGGTCTGGGCTCAGTTTGGTTTCTGGTTGGTGTTTCTGGTTCTGTTGGCTTGTGTCTTAATGGCACTTTCAACATAGTCATGCGTGACGTTTAATGTTGCCCTGCGTGGCTTTTGGGATGATGAAGCTCGCGATGTTGGCAAGCACCGCGGGAAGAGAAATTTCAAAAAGAAGAAGGGAGCAATCGCTTAGCGCCTTCTTCTACTATGTTGGAGCGTATTACTGGCTGAAGCTGTGTGGACATCGTCATACAAGTGTTCTCGGTGACATCAACGCCCAGCATGGCTACGGTGGCTTGGACAGTTGCAGGTTGAACATGCAGGCGCAGACTGTTTGTGGTCGTTGAAAAGGGCTGTGGCTGTTTTGAAGTTGTTGTTGACGTTGAAGGTTTTGCCACAACAACTTCTTGGATGTTGAAAGCGGTTTTCTTTTCAGATGTTATTAACTTTCGCTTAGGATTGGTGATAACACCGAAGCGGGTTTCTGCTTTAGAAGTAGTCTGCCTCGCGTGTTTGATGGACTACTACTTCTATGTTATAGGCGGCTGGCTGTGTGGGTGTTGATGCCCAATCGTTCTTAGTGTCATCAACAAGCATTGAGCATTGTTTCTTTGGGGTCTGTTTGGGTTCTTGTATGGTGCTTATAGGCTCTGCTAGCGCACTGTTCTGTGTCAGGCTTCGTCAAAGATTAGGCCTGGCTTTGCCAAGGACGGGGTGTAGGCTGGTTTCTGTTTCAGATTAACTTCCGCTTAGCTCAAGTAAATAATGACTTCTTGAATGTTGGGGTTTTGTTTCATTAATGGTCTGCTTCTTCTTTTGAAATTTCTTTTCCTGCAACCGCAGAGCTGCAACATGGAAACAGAATCAAGAATAATACAAACTCAGCCTAAGCCGCAGTAGGCAAGGCTCCTCCAGCAGTCGCAGTCTTCTCACGCCAAATCCGAATGAACGAAGGCGTAATTACAACCCGCTCCTCACCAAGCCTAGCAATGTCCCCGCCCACAGACTGCGTAAACTCCATAAGCTGACTCACAGCCATCTTCACGTCGTCAATGCTCTTCTTAGCCAAAGGACTCACCTTCAAAATCAACACGTTGCCCAACTTCACCTCCTGCTTAATCATCTCCACATCCTCCAAGTCTCGAAGCGGCAACGCCTTCAAATACACCTTCTCAGCAGGGGCACCCACAGGGACAACAGATTTCTCTTCCCCACCACTCGCAGACTCCCCAGCTTCCTTCCTACCCCTTCCAAAAACCTTGCCTAAAGTCTCACCCAATTTTGGCAACTTCAATTCAGCTCCACACAGGTTTTAGAGAACCTTAACCGACCTCACATATCGATTTTCCGAGCTGTTTCGAATGATACCAAATACATGATGATACACTTAATATTTGTGAATCCTTTGGTACCCCTACACAACATAAGAAAACCCGACCACACATCAAAACTGCCTTTCAAACAATGTTAAGAAATAACATCAACGCCAACAATTCAGCCGACACAAAAACCAAAAATTAACATTTTCCTTACAAAACGAGCAAAACCAACGAATCAAACGTCAAATCCGGCTTAAACTTCGCCTCTCTCCCGCTTCCTAGCATCAATCAAACCCTTACACTTCTCAGCAAACTCGCAATAATCGAGACACGACTGAACCTTACCCTTCGAAACCATGGTTCCACAACGCGGACACGAAGCACACTCCTCATCACTCCAAATCTCCACATCACCCTGACAATGAGGACACTTGAAATACGACGGCGTAGGCCTCATAAACTGAGACAAGCCGGGGCAGCTTTCAGGAGTCTTAGCCAAGTTCCCATCAGCGCCTACCGAGTTCTATGTTCACCCTTGTCTCCACAACCGTATAAATATTATTTTTGTAACACAAATAACCAAATAATCGCCTACTCTCACCCCTTCTTCAGCAGGCTCCATAGCGCATCACCCACATAATGAAGATTCCCCGCAACCTTACCCCGAGCCAATCCGCGAATAGCTTCCGAGTCAACCAGAGCGATAACCACAGCCAACGGCTTCCGATGCCGCTCATCAACCACAACCGCAAAGTCGTTTGCCAAGAAAGCCCCATCAACTTTAACCACGCCAGGCGCCAGAACATCCGCACCGTTACAAATGTGCGGCACCGCACCCATATTCACCACGATCTTAGGAAGACGCAGCAACGCCTTCTCAAACAACAAAGTTGGAACAAGCACGCCCTTGAGCCTAGCAGCCAACGGTTTACCACCAAGATAAATCAGTTCAGCATCCGGGTTCTCAGCCACTTCCACACTCGGCTTCTTCGTCTGCAGCAGCTCTTTCAAGTCGATTCTCAGTTTCCCTGAAAACTCATCCAACAGCTTTGCGGCGTCTTTCTCTCTCAGAAACTGTCTACGCATAGTCTCGGGCATAACGCTCTCATCAACCCGTGTGCAACAACCTTTAAATTATGTTGGCATCCTCTATAAAAGGCAGATTTACAACGATACATCGAGAAGGCATTGCACATGAGCGAAATGACCACACAAATACTTGAAGAAAGCCTAGGCAAAATCGTACTCGTACGGCTAAAAGGCGGCAAAAGCCTACGAGGCAGACTCAAAGGCTACGACCAACACCTCAACCTAGTCCTAGAAGAAACCGAAGACACCACAAACACCGAGAACCTACGAAAGCTCGGAGTCATCATTGTGAGAGGCGACAACGTCATCCTAATTTCTCCGCCTCCACGCTAAGAGTGAAACCCGACCATGCCACGCATAAGCAAGGGCACATCTTCATTCGGACGCCACATGGGCAAAACCGTGCACATAAAATGCCGACGCTGCGGCAGACGAAGCTACCACGTCACCAAAAAACGCTGCGCAGCCTGCGGCTACGGCGAAACCACACACATACGACGCTTCAGCTGGCAAAACAAGAAACTAACCGGTCTGAGACTCCGCTAATTTTCTGTTCGTCACCACTTGCCCCCCGCGCCACCACCGCCAGAACGACCCCCTCCACCTCTACCTCCACCTCCAGACGGTGACCGCCCTCCACCCCAACCGCCTCCACCTCGACCAGTAGACCGCCATCTCTCCGGCCTTATTCTACCTGTTCTAACCAGATACACCAGAACTATGACAACGACAACTATGACTGCGCCGACAACGACGGCAATTACAGCAATGAGCCAAAGCGGAAGCTCAATCCCCGCTGGCGGGTTAAGGTTCTCGTAAAAGTATCTGCTCCTTAATGGCAAGCCTGGAACTGGGTTAGGTATGGGAATCTCCTCTGACAAAGCAACCACGGTGTCATACAAGCCCTCGCCATAGTTGCCTTCCTGAAATCTTGGAACTAGGTAAGTTTCAGCTATCATTTTGGCCTCTATATCAGTAATATCTCCTCCTAAGCCATAGCCCACTTCAATTCGCCACTCGCGCTCCTCCATGGCGATCAAGACGAGAACGCCATTATGCAAGTCTTTCTTGCCTATTCCTACCACGTCTCCGTTCGGAGTGGGCAAAGGCACTTCATTAAAGATGTGAACACCAAGCTGGACTATCTCATTAATTTCGTTTCCATCGCTGTCCTTGATGCCGTGTCCTCGAAGCGACTGCACAATGTACACGACAATCTCAGCCGTTGTGTCATAATCCACTTGGAAAAGATAGGTCTCAATTTCGTCAACCCACAATTCATCGACGACTTGCGCGGTGGTCAGTGGTGCAGCGGCAAAAATGAGGACTATGAAAAAGGCAAAGAAGAATCGGCGCCTCGATGATTCGGGCATTCCGCGTCCTTCTTCAACGAAGCTTAATCAGATGGTACTGGCGGCGGTTCTTCTGCTCCAACTTTAGCTTGGAAATACTCTCTCCTCTCGAATCCCCAGCCACCTGCCCAGAGATTAGCTGGGAAGAGTTTGATGCCACGGTTGTAATCCCTGACAGCCTCGTTAAACCTCATGCGTTCGGTTTGGATCCTGTTTTCTGTGCCTTCTAGCTCGGATATAAGACCCACCATGACCTCTGAGGCTTTAAGTTCAGGATATGACTCGACGACCACGATCAGTCTGGACAGGCCGTCTTCCATATTCCCCGTCGCATTGGTGATTGTATCAGGGTTTCCCGATTGAAGGGCAGCTGCCCATTGGCTTCTAAGCGCAGTTATCTCTGTGAGGATTGCTGCTTCATATCCCAAGTATTGTCTTGTTACGTTGACAACCCTTGGTATCAGATCATAGCGCCTCTGAAGCGCCCCCTGCACTTGCGCCCACTTTTCGTCAACGGATGCTTCATAGCCGACGAGACTGTTGTAGGTTCCGTAGTAGAGAAAGGCGAAGATGCCGACTGCGATGACGACAGCTAATATTACTCCAACTGCCAACAATTTTCCATTCATGCTATTTTTCCGTCCTCTTTTCCCGAATATTGAACATTTGCCTAACTTGTAGATATATGTGTTGGAAGCTCACCCGCACTCTTTAGCACCAGGTCTGGTCTCATGGTGGCCAACTCTTTGCGGCTAAATAAGCCTGTCAATACAGCAATGGTCTTAGCTCCCGCCGCTTTTCCCGCTTGAACATCCACGATTGAATCGCCCACTATGGCGCATTGGCTGATGGGAACGCCAAGTTTTTTGGCAGCCACGAGCAATGCGTCTGGCGACGGTTTAGGCTTCTCTACGTCTAGGGCTGTGACCACAACTCGGAAGAATTTCCTCAACCCCAAATGCTCCAGTTCATCGATTATCTGTTCTCGGACAACGTAGCGCAGAGTTATCAAGCCTAAGGGGAAACGCGTTGAGAGAGCCGCCAACGTTTCTCTAATCTTGGGGAAAGGCTTACTCTTCGTTATGACTGCCGAATAATAGGCGTCCAAGTATGCTGGAAGAAACCTCTCCTCAGCTTCCTTTCCCATGCGAAACTTGGAAAACAACTCATCTATCGGCAAGTCCTGTTCAAGTCTGCGGGCAACCTCAAACGCTGTTTTGCCATAATCGACATTGGACAAGCCCAAAGCAATGAATCCAGCTCTGCCAGCTTCTTTAAGGGCTTCAGTAGAGTCTACCAGAGTGCCGTCCAAATCTAGGAGCAAAGCCTTCACTTTCAGTCTGGCGGGCGACAGGGGTCTCACTTCACACGTATAGGTTCGGTTTTATTCGTATCTTAAAGCATCCACTGGTTTAAGTTTTGAAGCCCGCCAAGCTGGGTACAACGCGAAAATCATGCTGACCAGCAAGCCGAAGGAAAAAGCTCCAACAAAAACCGTGGGCGTCAGAACAGGCGTTATCGTAAGATCAGTTGTATCTTGATTCATGGGTCCGCCCTGCCTGAAGCCTTGCCCTTCCATGGCTAAGAAACCGAATCGTGCAACTCCTTCAGCCAAGCCTACGCCTAACGCAATGCCGATTATTGCTCCCAAGAGACCGATGATTATGGCTTCGCTTAGGAAGATCAACAGAACGGTTCGTCCTTTCATTCCGAGAGCTTTCAGTATGCCTATTTCTCTTGTCCGCTCCATTAATGACACGATCATGATGTTCATTATGCCTATGCCAGCCACCAGAAGCGAGATGCCAGCAACGCCCGCGAGGAAAAGCTCAATGAAAGAGAAGACCGACGCAATAGTGCCCAAAACAGCGGTTGACGAAGTCACAGACACTTGACCACCGAAAGCATTTCTGATCGCTTCCGAAACATCATTAATAGTAGCGTCTTCACTGTCCTTCAACTGCGCAATAATTGAGTTGACTTCCTGACTGCCAAAGAAGTCTTCAGCCTTCGAAATTGGAATGTAAACGCCTATGTCTGAAGGCCCGCCAAAGCTGAAGCCGCCAACCTCTTTCAAAACAGCTACAACATGGCCAGTGTAGGTTTCATTCTTGCGTGTGAAACCGCTACTGAATGTGGTCCAGATGATTTCTACGGAGTCGCCTACATTGGCCAGCGTTGTGCCATTCTGCCATGGATCGTGTATGCGTGCGCCAACTACGATCGCGTCGCTTTTGGGGTTCGATGGAATGTTTCCGCTTTCAGCAATGAAGGTAGAGTCGAAAATGCCGCCGTATTCTGAAAAGTCGACTCCTGCCACATTGATTATGAAGGTTCTTTCGCCTATTTTCGCGTAGACGGTCTTCTGGATCACCGGCACCGCCAAGGTCACGTTTTCAATGCTCTCAATTGTCGCGGTGTCGTTTACAAGCAACTGGTAGCTGGACTCGCCCTGAAAGCCGCGTGGAGAAACAATCAACGTGTTCGTCGCAAAGCCTTTCTCAAACTGCGCTGTAATTGCATCTTGGAATCCTTGTCCAAGCGACAGCAAAGCGACTATTGCAGCGATGCCGATAACCACGCCCAAGGTTGTCAAACCGGCACGCAGTTTTCTCAACTTGATCGCGCTGAAAGCATACGAGAAGATGTCATTTGCTTTCATGTTCATTAACCGTCTCCTGCACTATGACGCCGTCAAGCATCTGCACCATTCGCTTGGCTTTAGCCGCCATGTGGGCATCATGGGTAACCAAGATTATCGTGACTCCTTGCTCTTCGTTTAGCCGCTTAATCAACTCAACTATTTCGCCAGCTGTTTTGGAGTCGATGTTTCCCGTGGGCTCGTCCATGATCAAGAACTTGGGATTGTTTGCCAACGCTCGTGCAATCGCAACTCTTTGCTGTTCGCCGCCACTCAGTTCAGTTGGCTTGTGACTTGTTCTTTCTTTCAAGCCCACAGATTCAAGAAGCTGGTCAGCTCGTTTTTTTCTCTCGTTTCTACCGATGTCGGTGACAGCCATGGCCAGCTCAACGTTTTCGCGGGCGCTGAATCGCGGTATGAGATTGAAGAATTGAAACACGAAGCCAATATTGCGCCGCAAATCTGCCAGTTGATTGTCGCTTAGTGTTGAAACGTCAATGCCTTCGATTAGGATCTTGCCGTTAGTCGGTTTGTCCAAGGCTCCTATCATGTTTAGTAGCGTGGATTTGCCGCTTCCAGAGGGGCCAAGGATGGCTAGGAAATCGCCTTTATCAACCTTCAAGTCAATGCCGCAGAGAGCATCTACAGGTACCTTGCCAAGCACGTAGGTTTTCTTCAGGTCAACTGCTTCAACGACTGTTGTCATTTCTGGTCACGCCTATACTACCGGGTTAGGTATTTCCATGAGAGCAATATGCCGATTGATGTGAAGACTAATGCGAATACGCCCAAGTACGTAAAGTCAAAGAGAAGTTTCTGCATGTCTAGTTCGTAGAGGATGAGTTGCCGAGTTGCATCATTAACATAGGTTATTGGGTTTACTCTCGCTACGGTTTGCAGCCAGTCAGGCATCAGGTGAATCGGAAACAACGTATTGCTTGAGAATAGCAGAGGCAGGTTGAGCAGATTCATAACAGCCATCTGAGTTTCCCATCTCGTCGAGCGTATGGCAATCAAAATGAAAATCGCAGACAAACCTATGCTGATGAGGAATAATGCTGCGAAAACTCCTAGTAGATTTATCGGACTGAACGTTGCGCTTGGTGTCAAGCCTAGGAGAGAGGCGAAGCCTAAGATTATGGCTGCTTGCAGTAGTGAGCGCATCACAGCTGACAACACTTTAGACATTATTATCGAGCCTCTAGCCACGGGTGTGCTTAAGACTTTGTTCAAGAAGCCCAAGCGGCGATCCCAGACAATTGATATGCCGCTGAACATTGTTGTGAACAGTACGACAAATGTGAGTATGCCCACCGACATGTAGGAGAAGTAATCCTGAGTACCGAATGTGTCCACAAGCAATTGCTTTGACAATTCAGACATTGCCTGCTCAATAAGGGGTCGAACTTCGACGGGAACTGTGGGTGGCAAAGTTGGGTTGAAGTTGGTAAACACCGCGCCTAAGTTCATGGCTTTTCCGAACAAGCCCATCCAGATTATGGGTTGAAGTATACTCATGAACAAGAGAAACGGGTTCTTGTACCATTTTTTCAGCTCTCGGTTAGTTAAGGCCCAAAGCCCATGTAACGGATTCCTAGAATTGCCGCTGTTCTTGTCACTCATCTTCGTTCACCTCTTGCCCGTCTCATGGTGATTCTCTGCGTGAAAATCTGTTCTTTAGCTTCCTCTTCCTCTCGCATGGTCTTGCCTGTGAATTCAAGATAGACTTCGTCCAGTGTTGGCTTTGTCAACGAAAGCCGCGTGACTGTGTATCCTTCTGCTCTCACTGCATCAATGATGGTTGGAGCTGTTTCCTCGCCGTCCTGCAATTTGATTCGGTAAGTGCCATCCTGCTTTCGCACTTCCTTCACTTTGGGAACCTTCTGAATTACACCAGTGATGTCGGCTTTGGCGTCTTTGATGCTTAGGGTCATGATGTCTCCGCCCAAGCCTTCCTTCAACTGCTCCGGAGCGCCCACTGTGACGATCTTTCCATGATCGATTATGGCTATGCGGTCGCAGAGCATGTCTGCCTCCTCCAAATAGTGTGTAGTCATGAAAATGGTCATGCCGAATTCCTTCTTGAGCAACCTGATATAATTCCATGTGGCTGCCCTAGTCTGAACATCCAAGCCAAGAGTAGGCTCATCTAAGAAAAAAACATGAGGGCGATTGATCAAACCGCAAGCAAGTTCAAGCCTTCGTCTCATGCCCCCCGAGTACGTAGCCACCTGCTTGTCTTTGAACTTAGTCAACTCAATAAGCGCTAAGAGCTCCTCCGCTCGTTTCTTTGAGACTTCGCGTGGTATCCCGTACAGGTCAGCGCAGAGCAAAATGTTCTCTAGACCTGTTAAATCCTCATCAGCTGTGTATTCCTGCGGGACTACGCCTATGCAGTTTCTGACTTCGCTAGATTGCTTGTTTATGTCATAGCCGCAGACTTTGGCGTTGCCTTCGGTGGGCTTCAGTACGGTTATGAGCATGTTGATGGTTGTGGTTTTGCCTGCCCCGTTTGGTCCGAGGAAGCCCAAGATTTCCCCTTCTTGAACGCTGAAGTTGATGTGATCTACGGCAACCAAGTTCTTGTTGAAGACTCTGGTCAAACCTTCAACCATTATGGCGTCATGCGACAATTAGCTACTCGCCTCTAAGCTTCCCTGCTATTTCCTCAATCTTTTTGGCGGTCTCTTCTAAAGCTTTCGCGGCATCTTGAACAGCTTTTTCAGAGTACTCTTCTCTAATCTTATCGCGGAGCTTCCAAATGGCCATGGCCAAGTCTTTGGTGGCTCGGCGCAGCTCCTTAGCCCTCTCAGGATAGAACTCAAACCACATTGGCCCCATGAAGCCCGGACCAGGACCAAAGTGCGGGAACCGCTTGCGCATTTCTACTTGCCTTTTGCCATGTTCGACGAGCAAAGCTTTCCCTGAATCTGAAAGTGCGTAACGCTTTACTCCTGCTTCCTGACCGTCAGCTTCTTTGATGTAGCCTTTATCTTGTAGCCACGAGAGTAGTGGGTAGATGGAGCCAGGGCTTGGTCGCCAACGACCTTCGGTCTGCTTTTCGATTTCAGCCATCAACTCTGAACCCGACATAGGTTTTTCATCAAGCAACTTCAAGACTTGATAGCGTAAGAAGCCTTTAGGGACCATCGCCATGTGTCTCATCCAATGCCTGAATGGAAACAATATCGATATCACCTCCGATATCAATATCGATATCAACAATGACATTTCCTTATAAACCTTCTGCAATTCGGACTAGAAAAGGGGCATATGCTCGTGTCCTGAAAGTCCAAAGAAGCACCTGAGAAAAATGCGCTCAGCAGTCGCATGCGGAACTTAAAGGAAAAGTATTTAAAAGGTGGGGTTGTGGAGTTAACGCAACTTAGAATGAGGAAGCGTGGCGATGGCTAGAAAAGCACGGATTCGCTTAACAAGCACTGACTTCAAGAAGTTAGAAGAGGTGTGCATGGAACTGAAGGCCATCGCCGATAAAACAGGCGTCAAAATGGTTGGACCCGTACCACTACCAACCAAACACTTGCGTGTGCCCGTTTTGAAAACACCTTGCGGTGAAGGCACACAAACATGGGACAAATGGGAAATGCGAATTCACAAACGCCTCATCGACATAGATTCTGAAGAACGAGTCATGCGCCGCATCATGCGCATCCGCGTACCCGAAGAAGTTTTCGTAAGCATCGAGCTACTGTAAAACTTGCACGTCGCCCTTCAAGAGACAATCTTCTTTTCAGAACCGGATAAAATCAGAATACAACCATAAGATTTCAGCCAGCAAAGCAACCGCGGAAAGAAAAGCCAAGACCCAGATAAGTCTGCTCCATTGAAAAACCTTCCATCCATCAAGCATCCCAAACGGAAGCAGGTTCAAAGCAGCAATGAAGGCGTTGAAAGCCGCGGAGAACAATGCCACTTCAAAGAAGGGATTGCTCCAAGGGATTATGAAAGTAAACGCGAAAGAGACAGCGCATATTGTCAGATTTGTGACGGACCCGGAAACTGCGGTTTTCCCAATTGTATCTTTACCAGCAGATCCAGCAATCATTACTGCTCCTGGAGAGATGAATTTGAAAGGCAAAACAATCGATATCAAAGTTAGAAGCGCTCCAAAAAGCGTCAAGCGAAACTCAGCCCACAACCCGTAACGTTGAGCAACAAACTTGTGCGCCATCTCATGTACAAGAAAGGAGCCAGTGAAAACAGCCACCAATACTGCCACAATGTGTGGTGGACTATCCACAAGACTCAACCCCAAAAACGAAAGCCCCACACCAGAAACCAACAACGCACTCAGCGCCAAGTCTCTAATCTCAGTTGGGCTAAACCTAAACCTCAGCGCGCCTCGCCGAGACTGGTACGTAACCTTAAACTCATATGACGGCGGTGCCTCCTCCTTCGGCGTTTTCGCCCTCCAAATCTCCGAGCAATTATGGTTTTCTGGTAAGCGATGCTCACCGCAGAAAAGCCCACTACAGAAAGGGCATTTGAAGGGTAAAACCTCTTCCTTGCCGCACCGCTGACACTTCAAATAATCCTTCAACCCACAAACTTGGAGTTATCTTGTCATTTAAGCCTGAACTAATAGGCATTTAAGCAGGGTGCTCAGCCTCCGCCAACCGGCGGCAGAATAGCCACTTGATCGCCATTGTTCAATTGTGTTCTCAGGTCATTCATGGTTGTGACGCTTTGTCCGTTAACCAAGACCTGTAAGTGCCCTCGCACGTCGCCTAACTCGTCAAACATGTAGTCGTCAAAGTCCTTTCCATACTTCTTAGACAACTGCTTCAGCACAGCGTTCACGTTGATGGGCTTGGAAAACTCGATCTGTTCCTCTTTCTTTCCAACGATCTCCCGCAGCGTGGTGAAAAACTTAACACTTACTTTAACGGTCAACTTGTCTTCCGCTGAAGCCTATTCAGCTTTGTTAACGGTTTGGTTGATGCTCTCTTCCATTGTATGTCCATGCACATATACAAGGGCTTTCTTAATGCCCGCCACCGTTTTGGCAGTTGTCTTAATGTCCAAGGCGAATTTGAAGGCAATTGGGCAGAAGGGGCTGGTGGGTACAAATTCAATTTTAATCACGCCTGGCTCCTGTTCTTTCACGCTTTGAATTAGCTCCATCTGTCCAAACGTTAAGCCGGTTTCGGGGTCGATGATTTTTTCAACTTCGCTTTTGACTTTGGTTTCCAGTTCAGTCAAAGCTCATCCCTATGCCTTGAGCCTAAACCTTAGAGGCGGCGGCTTTAATAACATTGCGATTTTGATGCATACGCCAGCTCAAAGCCATGGTTTTCGGATGCGAAGCCTTAACCTCGTCCAGCCGAGTTATAGCCGCGTTGTAGGGTGCATTCTTAACCAAGTTGGGATCAGAATAGGCTTCGTCAGAAATCTGCCTCAAAGCCTCAACGAAGCGGTCCAACTCTTCCTTTTCAATGGATTCAGTTGGCTCAATCATCAACGCCTCCTCTACAACTAACGGAAAATACGTGGTAGGCGAATGCAAGCCATAGTCGAGTAGTCTTTTGGCCACATCCGCAGCTCGTACACCCGTCTCTTTGCTCATAGGCTTCACGCTGAAAACGCATTCATGCTTTCGTGGACGACCTTTCGCATAAGGTAGCTCAAAGCCTCGAATCTCGCTTAGCTTCTTAACCAAGTAGTTGGCGTTCAACACCGAAATCTCAGCCGCTTCCTCCAAGCCTTCAGCTCCCATGCTCAAAATGTAAGCGAAAGCGCGCAGCAAGACTGCCACACTGCCATAGAAACCTCGAACCTTGCCCACACTCTCAGGTCGGTTGTAATCCAAGTGGTAACGCTTGCGCTTCGTATCATAGGCGATTTGAGGCACAGGCAAGAACTTGGCTAACTCCTTGCAAACGCCTATTGGACCCGCGCCTGGTCCGCCTCCGCCGTGAGGTGTCCCAAAGGTCTTGTGTATGTTAATGTGCACTACGTCGTAGCCCATGTCACCTGGACGCGTCTTACCCATGATTGCGTTGAGGTTGGCACCGTCATAATAGAGCAAGCCACCAGCCTCATGAATGATATCAGCGATTTCAGCGATGTCTTCCTCAAAGATTCCCAGCGTATTCGGATTTGTGAGCATCAAGCCAGCGGTTTTTTCTGAAACTGCTGCTTTCAAAGCCTTCAAATCCACTGTACCATTCGAATTAGAGGGCACGACGACGATTTTGAAGCCAGCCATGGTTCCGCTCGCAGGATTAGTGCCATGAGCTGAATCTGGCACGATCAGTTCAGTTCGCTTGTCAGAGTCACCGTTCCGTTTGTGGCAAGCTCGCATGAGCAAGGCGCCGAGCAATTCGCCGTGTGCGCCAGCTGACGGTTGAAGGCAAACTTCGTCGGTGCCCGTGATTTCGGCAAGCCACTGAGAAAGCGTGTACAGGATTTCCAGTATGCCCTGAACAGTCTCTTCACTTTGATCCGGGTGAAGCTCGCTTAAGCCAGTGGCTCCAGCCAACAAGTCGTTGATTTTTGGGTTGTATTTCATCGTGCAACTGCCCAAAGGATAGAAGCCTGAATCAACGCCATAGTTCATCTGTGAAAGCCTAGTGAAGTGGCGCACCACCTCAACCTCTGAAAGCTCGGGCAACCGGGGCCGTTGACTACGCCTAATGGATTTGGGCAATGTGTCTGCAACGTTGCCAACGAGCTTGCCCACATCATCATCAACGGTGGGCAGAGTGCATCCTCGTCTGCCTTTGCCCCCAAGCTTGAAGATGACTGGCTCGTTCCACTGCGCTTGTCTGTACAAGGGTTTCACCTCTTCCTCCCTAAGACAGCTTTCAGGCTTTTTGCTAGGCGGTCGATTTCGTTTCTGGAGTGAGTTTCTGTGATGCAGTAGAGCGAGGTTTGTCCAAGCTCTGGGAATTCCTTCGAGATGTCTTTGCCTCCGTGGATCTTATGCTGTTTCAAGAGTGCCTCATGTATGGTGTGAACTTTCTTTCCGGTTTTGTCAAAGTTAACTGTGAATTCTTTGAAGTGTGCTGAGCTGAATAGGGGCGCTTTGACGCCTGCCATCTGGTTTAGTTTGTGCATTGCGTATTGTGAGCGGGTCATTATGGTTTCGCCGAGTTCCCTTAGAC
Source organism: Candidatus Bathyarchaeia archaeon (assembly GCA_035283685.1). Classification (NCBI taxonomy): domain Archaea; kingdom Thermoproteati; phylum Candidatus Bathyarchaeota; class Bathyarchaeia (SeqCode); species Bathyarchaeia archaeon. The sequence continues at coordinate 53,968 of DATETJ010000010.1, read as the reverse complement.
CGTCTGGTCCGAGTAGAGCTAGGTACACGGTTGAGGCAACGGCGCATAGGGCTTCGTTTGTGCAGATGTTCGACGTTGCTCTTTCGCGGCGTATATGTTGCTCGCGAGTCTGCAAGGCCATGCAGAAGCCTGTTTTGTCTCCCTTGAGCGTTGTAGTCATGCCGATGACGCGGCCTGGCATCTGTCTAATTAGCTCTGTTTCGCCTTTGCAGGCGAATAAGCCGAGGAGTGGTCCGCCGTAGTTGAGGTGGTTTCCGAGGGGTTGTCCTTCGCCTATGGCTATGTCGGCGTCGTAGTCGCCTGGTGGTTTCAGGATTCCGAGTGAGGTAGGGTCGACGCCCACGATGAATAATGCTCTACGGTCGTGGGTTATTTCTGCGATCTCGTTGACTTGAGATTCGATGAATCCTAGGTAAGATGGATTCTCTATGTAGACTGCGGCGGTTTTGTTTGAGACAAGTTGCTTTAGGTTTTCAATGTTGATCAAGCCGGTTTCTCGGTTGTATTCGGCTTTTCTTATGTGCATTTTGAGTGGCTCAACGTAAGTTTGGAGAGTGGCAAGTCTTTCTGGGTGTATGAGTTTGGGCACGATTGCTTCCGTGCGGTTGTTGACGCGCACGGCCATGCGGACTGCTTCGCCTAGGGCTGAGGCCCAGTCGTACATGGATGAGTTGGCGGCGTCCATGGCGGTTAACTCGCATATCATGCTTTGATACTCGAATAACGCCTGAAGCATGCCCTGTGAGATTTCGGGTTGATAGGGTGTGTATGAGGTTAGCAGTTCGCTTCGTTGCATAATGTTGTCGACAGCGGCTGGAACGTAGTGTGGCCAGCAGCCTGCGCCTAGAAAAGTGGGCATGTCGCGTGTGCTTGTGTTCTTGCTTAGAAGAGCCTCAACGTGTTTTTTGACCTCTTGCTCTGACATGGCTTTGGGCAGGTTTAGTTTCCGTTTTAGGCGGAGTTTTTGTGGCACGTCAGAGTAGAGTTCGTCTATTGCCTTGATGCCGATTTGCTGCATCATTCCTCGTTTGGTTTCCGGCGTAGTGTTGGGTATGTATGGGTGAGCGTGCGTTTTGGGCAAGTGTGGCTTTCACCGAGGGCTGGTAGAACGGTAGTATTTCGGCTGAGCGGGTTTTAAGTTATCGCTTCATTGGCGCGGGCTAATCGGAGCGCTGTGAGTTGGCTGAGCATGGCGACCTGTTCTGTTGAGAGGTAGTTGCTGATGGTGGAGTCGAAGAGCATGTTGGCTGAGGCTGAGAACTCTGGTGACGCGGCGCGCAAGATGACAACGAGAGGCACAAGTGGTAGAGCGTGGATTTTCGCTGAGCAGTCGCCGTAGTCTAGTTTCTCGGCGTCAAAGAGCTGCGCGGCAGTCCATAAGCGCTGGACGTTTGATCCGAAGATGCGTTCCAGTGGCTGCACGGCGCGGCGGATGAAAGCTGCATTGTAGCCTACGCCTCCGGGCACTTGAGAATAAGAGATCAGCTGCTTGGTTTCTGGGGTTGGTTTGGCGTCGGCGTATCCTGAGAGTATGCAATAGATTGTTGGTTTTGCTTCGGGGTATGGCTGGTTTCTCATTTCGTCCTGCATTTCTCCAGTTTCGAGTGATAGCGCCAGTTTCAGAAAATGCAGGTTTGTTGAGTCTGGGAAGCCTAGTCTGCCTCGTAGCGTTTTGAGTTTGTTCTTGCATTTTTCCCATGTCCAAATGTCGGCGCCCATTCGACTGTGTTCCTTGCTGAGTTTAGCTTGGCATGAGTGTTTTGAAAATATTTAAGTGAAGGTGGTTGCCTTTAAAGGATGGTTCGTTAACGTTCGTGTATGATTGGATGGAGAGTGAGCTTGATGCAAAGCGATTATAGGGAGCTGCTTAAACGTGCGCATAGTCAGTTGCCGCGTGAGATTTTTGAGCATAAGCGGTTTGAGGTTCCTAGGGTGAGAAGTGGGAATATTGGTATGCGCACTTACATTGTTAATTTCAGGGAGATTGCTGAGGCGATGAATCGTGATCCTCTGCACTTACTGCGTTATTTGTCTCGGGAGATGGCTACTGCGGGTTCTATGGATAGTGCTCGCGCGATTTTTCATGGGAAGTTTAAGAATGACAGTTTGGAGAGTTTGGTTCAGCATTATGCGCAGGCGTATTTGATCTGTCCTGTGTGTAAGCGTCCGGACACGAAGATTGTTAAGGAGAAGCGTTTTTCGTTTTTAGCCTGTGAGGCGTGTGGAGCAAAATCAAGCGTTAGAACCATTTAGAACAAGAGTTCTGGGATGATTTAGAGAAAGAAGGGTTAGGCGGTTTACATCATTCGGTTCGTGTAGAAGCGAGCTTGGGCTTCCGCCTTGGCCCATTCAGCTTCCATCTGTGCAGCGTCGGGAGCTGCTTTCCATCCGTTTCGAGTTATGGTTGCCATGTTGTTTCACCTCTTTGTGTTGTTTTTTTGTCTGATTGGGTGGATGGGCGTTGGAGGGTATAAAAGGCGACGCATATGGGGAGAACGCATTTTGCGGTTACAGGTGGGGCTCATCGGTTGTAGCCACAAGTTGTTAGTTTCACGAGATTGTGCGGGAAAAGAAATTTCGGAAGAAGAAGGTGCCATTTCCCTTTAGCCTTCTTCTACCTTTGGTGTGGCAGAGGCTGTGTGGACATCGTCGTCAGAGTGTTCCCGGTGACATCAACAAGTGTGAGCATTGTGTTTTTGGGGTCTGTTTGGGTTTTTGTATGATGCTGTGGGTTCTGTTTGCGCGCTGTCTTGCGTCAAGTTTAGGCATGGCTTCGTCAACGATGGCGTTGTGGAGCTGGTTTCTGTTTCAGATGTTATTAACTCACGCTTAGAATCAGTAATAATACCGAGGTTGTTTGTCGGCGGCTGAGTTCCTGTTTGGAAGTAGTCTGTGTCTCGTGTTTGTTGAGAACTACTTCTATGTTGTGCTGGAAGGCTTGGTTGCATGGAGATAAGGGGTTCCGAAAGCTATATTGTCGCGTTTATGCGTATTTCAACATGGAAATAGCAGTGTAGATGGCAATGATGTTGACGGATGTTTACGTGAACGTGCGCAGACACGGCAACCAGATTATTTTAGCCGCTTGTGACTGCAATTTGTGTGGTAAGACGTTGCGTGATGGTAAGATTGTGTTTGAGGTTCGTGAGGATTTCTATAAGGGTATGAAGGTGACGGTTGAGGAAGCCCTTGATTTGTGCAGGCAGTCATCTATTGTGAACATGGTTGGCAAATGTATAGTGCGCCACGCTGTTAAAGCTGGGTTGGTGCATCCTGATGCCGTTCTGAAGATAAATGGGGTGCCGCACGCGCAAATAGTCAAAATATAGTGCATTGTTCACGAATCGTTCGTGGATGTTTCCTTGGGGTTTTGCGTTTTCAAGCCTGTGGTGCGGACGTTTTGGGTGACGATTATTTCTTGTTTTGTTGGTTCGTGTTGTGGCTCAGGGTTTGCTAGGTTTAGGTATTCTTTCTCGGGTAGTCCGGGTAGAATTGGTGGTTCTCTGGGTTTTTGGTGTTGGGCGGTTCGTTCTCTGTTTATTTCCTCTTGGACTGCGGTTACGAGTTGTTGTACTTCTTTTCGTTTGAAGGCGAGTGAGTATAAGTGTACTCCTATGGCGGCGATTATGTTGAACCATCCTAGGGCGAATATGATTTTTGTTAGGGTCCAGTAGGATTCTGCCCAGTTGCGGTTGAATTGGAGGCCGTAGTCGTAGAGTTCGCCGTGGACGATCTGGTCTAGTAGGAGCATGCTTATCATTGACATCATTGAGGAGGCTGCCATTAGGACGACTACCAGTGAAATTGGGCTGGCGTCAGTGGATTTCGTGGCGAACCACCTTTTATTGATACAGTTGGTTAATCTCTTTGCTTTTCTTGGTCGATTAGGGTTGCGTCTTGGCAATATGAAGTTCAGATAAGGATTGAGCTGAATGCAGGGTGCTAGGCTGTGGCTGTGTGTTTGGAGGTTGCAGCACCTGTTGTGCAATGCGTGCAGACCCTGCGCATATGATGGCAAGCCCGGTGGGACCGGTGTTTAGGTTATGTCTAGGAGTTTCTCGTTGCATGAGGCGCATGATTTGAGAACGTTGAGCATGGGTAACTTGCCGTTGACCTTTGGGATCTTGTCAGGCTTACACCATGATTCTCCGCAGGATTTGCAGATATAGACTTTGGCTTTGTCAGTCTGCTCACCTGTGTGTCTGATGGATAGGTAGCCGATGGAGGCGATGATGATCATGGTGATGCCGAGAACTCCTAGGCCGAGGCGAATGGTTGTCCAGTAGGGTTGTGCCCAGTTGGTGTTGAATGTGAGTCCGTATTCGTAGAGTGTTTTGTTCACGATGAGGTCTAGTTGTAGGAATATTAGTGCGGCGGATGCCAACAACGTGTCTGCAAGTAGGAATGGAGCGAGTGGCCAGAGCCATTTGCTTTTCATAAATTAGTAAGCATCCCCTGAGGTAGAGGTTTGCGGTCAATAAAATATGTGTTTTGGTTAACCGACACAACTGGGAACTGTGTACGGTTAGGGTTAGTATGGGTGCTGGAAAATTTTTTTGTGGTGAAAGTTCTGTTTTTCTGTTGGTGTTTTGGGTTCTGTTCTTGCTTTGATTGATGGGTTGGGGTCTGTTGGCTCGTGTTTTGTGGTGACTTTCAATGTTGGCATGCGTGACGTTTAATGTTGGTATGCGTGACGTTTGAGTATGTTGAGCGGCTCTGCGGGAAAAGAAATTTCAAAAGAAGAAGGCACTATACCCCTTACACCTTCTTCTATCATGTTGCTGGATATTTAGCTAATGTTGTATGTGTCCTTTCTCGATTAGGTAGTCTCGGAGGGCTGTTCTCCATTCTCTCATCGTTATGCCGTTTTCTTGCAGTGGTATGCTTTTCAGAGCTGAGAATCTTGGTCTTTGAGCTTTGGCTTGTAGTTGATTTGTTTTTGAAGGCGTGAGAGTGGGTTTTTGGCCGGTAGCTTTGAATATTTCTGTGGCGAATTCAAACCATGTGCAGTATCCTTGGTTCGTTGCGTGGTAGGTTTCGAATGGCAGTCTGTTCTCAATTATTTTTCTTATTGTTTCGGCTGCGTCTTTGGTGTATGTTGGGCTCATCCACATGTCGTCCACTACGCTTATGGTTTCGTTTTGTTTGGCTTTTGATATCATTGTTTCGACGAAGTTTCCTCCTTTTCCGCTTGCTCCTGCGGCTCCGAACAGGCTCGCAACTCGGATGACATAGTACTTGGGGTTTTGCTTTGTGTAGAGTTCGCCTGCTAGTTTCGAGATTCCGTACGTGTTGATTGGGTTTGGCGTGTCGTCTTCTGTGTAGGGCTGGTTTTTGGAGCCGTCAAAGACGTAGTCTGTGCTGATGAAGATGGTTGTGGCGTTGAGTTCTTTGGATATTGTTGCTATGTTTCTGGCGCCTATGGCGTTTACCGAGAATGTTTTTAGGGGTTCTTCTTCGCATTGATCTGTTTTGTGGAATGCTGCGGTGTTTATTATGATGTCTGGTTGGTGTTCCTTTAGAATTTGGCAGCTGTTGTGGTCTGTGACTTCTAGGTTTTGGTGTGTTAGGCTTGTGATTTGATGTTTATCGTTGAGCGTCTTGACGAGGTCTGTGCCGAGTTGTCCTGTTGCGCCGATTATGGCTATCTTCATAGAAGTGCTCCGTTGATTTCGGTGTTCTTCAGGAAAGCGTGCATTTCCAGCAGGTGTTTGTACCATTTGACCGTTATTGTTTTTGGGTCGTCTGGGTTTAGTTTTCCTTCTTTGAGTGCGTCGAATACTTCTTTTGCTCCTTGGTTTAGGGTGTGGTTTGGTTTGAAGTTTAGTGTTTTTTGGATTTTGTTGTAGCTTACTTTGTAGCTTCTGTTGTCCGGTGAGCCGTACCATTCGTAGTTGAAGGGCATGTTGATGGCTTCTGCTACGAGTTTGGCTAGGTCAAAGATTTGGATATTTTGTTCGTTGCTGCCTGTGTTGAAGATTTGGCCGTTGACTAGTTCTGGGTCTGATTCTAGGGCTTTTATGAAGGCGTTGGATGTGTCTTTTACGTGTATGAAGGGGCGCCATTGTTTTCCGTCTCTCATTATTGGGATTTTGCCGTTTTTGAAGAAGCCTAAGACCATGCCGTTGATTGCGAGGTCGAATCTCATTCTTCCGGATGCTCCGTATACTGTGGCTTGTCGTAGGGCAGTTACTGTGAAGTCTCTGTCTGCTAAGGGCAGGATTTCTTTTTCAGCCATTAGGTTGGCTTTTGCGTATGTTGTTAGTGGGTTGGGTGCGGATTCTTCTGTGATGAGATCTTCTTGAAATCCGTAAATGCTGCAGGTGCTGGCTAAGATGTACGTGCGAACGCCGTGTTTCTTAGAGAGTTGGGCGACTCTGACTCTTCCTTTGTGGTTTATTTCTAGGGTTTTTTGTGGGTCTAGTTCACCGGTGGGATCGTTTGAGAGTGAGGCTAGGTCGAGTACTGCGTCAATTCCTTTTAGAGTTTCAGGTTTGAACCATCTTATGTCGTCTTTTATCAGAGTTATTTTGTCGACTATGTCATTGATTGGGTCGTAGCCGAAGAAGAGCCTGTCGAGACATGTTATGTTGTAGCCTTTTTCTAGTAGGAGCTTGCATAGAATTGAGCCTATGTAGCCGGCTCCGCCTGTTATTAGAATTTTCATTTTTTGTCGCCTGTTATTTGTGAGGTGGGTAGAACCAGTCCCAGGGCTTGTTTGTGCGTGGGTCGTCTTTTTTGCCGTTTATTTCTTTTGGAACTATTGTTGGGTCGTTCCATGGTCTTCTTTCTTCGTCTGGTTGTGTGTAGTTGTATAGTTTTGTGACGAAGTATATTGTGATTGAGGGTTCGTTTCCAACGGTTTGAGTTCCGTGCCAGTAGTGTCCAGGGATTCTTATTGCTTGGAGTTTGTGTTCGCTGGCTATTATTTCATCGAGTTTTTGTGTTTTGTCTTCGTAGGCGCAGATTTTTACTGTGCCTTTGGCTACTACGAAGTAGTCTATTTGTCCTTTTAGGTGTCGGTGCCATGCTCTTATCATTTCTGGGTAACTGTAGGATAGGTTTGCTTGGGTTATCCAGTCGTTTTCGAGTAGGTCTTTCCAGTCTTGTCGCAGAATTTCTGAGAAGAATCCTCTTTCATCGGGGAATTTCTTAAGCTCGAATATTCTTATTCCGTCTTGCATAAAAGGCGCCCTTGAAGTTACGTGCATTCGGTTTTTCTTGTATCTTTGCTGAACATCATATTAAGATTGCCTATCGAACAAAATCTGTTTTCAGGCGTGCAATTAATTGCGATTTCTGGCTAAAGTTTACGCAAACAATAAAAACTTACTGTGTAAACTGTCTTTAGGGTGTTCTGATTTGAAGGGTGTTATTTTGCACGGTGGGCATGGGACTAGGCTTAGACCTTTAACTCACACTGGGCCTAAGCAGTTGATTCCTGTGGCGAATAAGCCGATTTCTCAGCATGTGCTGGAGAGTTTGCGGGAAGCTGGGATAGTTGATATCGCGATTGTGCTTGGTGATGTTTATTCTGAGATGGTTAAGGAGTATTATGGGGATGGAAGTAGGTTCGGTGTTAAGATAACTTATGTTTATCAGGGTAAGCCTCTAGGGATTGCCCATGCTGTGGGTTGTTGCCGGGCTTTTGTGGGTGACGATCCCTTTGTTGTCCATCTTGGTGATGACTTGATTAAGGGAGGGGTTTCGAAGTATGTTGAGGAGTTTAAGAATTCTTCTTATGACGGGATGGTTCTTCTGTGCAGAGTTGATGAGCCGCACCGCTTCGGTGTAGCCGAGTTCGACGGCGGTGGGAATCTTGTTAGGTTGGTTGAGAAGCCGAAGGAGCCATTGAGCGACTATGCTCTGAGTGGGGTTTACTTTTTTAGACCAGCGTTTTTTCAAATGATTGAGAAGTTGAAGCCTTCGTGGAGAGGCGAGTTGGAGATTACGGATGCGATTCAACTTTTGCTGGATAGCACGGGAAATGTAGGTCACAGGTTTGTTGAGGGCTGGTGGAAGGACACTGGGACTCCTGAGAACATTTTAGAGTCGAATAGACTGATTCTGGACGAGCTGAAGTGTGAGATCTTGGGCATTGTGGAGAATGATGCGTCAATTCAGGGCAGAGTGTATGTTGGCAAGGGCTCGGTGATCAAGCATGGAGCAATTGTCAGAGGACCTGCTTCAATTGGGATGGATTCAATCGTTGAAGGAGGCGTGTATGTGGGTCCTTATACGAGCATAGGTAACAATGTGGTCATCAAGCGGGGAGAGATTGAGAATTCAATTATCATGGACGATTGCGTTGTCGAGGTTGATGATAGGATTACGGACAGTCTTGTTGGCCCACATTCGGAGATTCTTAAGAATCAGACTCACAAGCCAAAGGGTTACAGGTTTGTGATCGGTGAACGATCGAAGATCACGATATAGGTTTGGGTCTATTAGTATGAGTGGTTCAAGGTCTTTTGTGAGCGGTAGGTTTCTGGGTTTTTGGGTTTTTTTGCTAGGTTTTATTCTGAGGGGCTTGCCTGAGTTATTGAGTGGTCCTTATCCTGTTGGCTTTGATGTTTTGGCGGGTTATGTTCCGGCTGTGATGGCGCTGCCTGATGTTTCCCCTATGAGGTTATTTGGCTGGGCTTGGTCGCCTTTAGCCTTGGTTTTGTTGTGGTTCATCCGGCTGTTAACTGGTGTTGACGTTTATCTGTTGATGAAGGTTGCTGGTCCTGTTTTTTATGGTTTGTTTGTTGCTTCTTTTTATTATATGGTTTTGAAGGGGCTTGGTTGGGGTGTTAAGAAGAGTTTTTTTGTGGCTTTGATTTTTTTGTTGCAGCCTGCGGTTTTGAGGACGGGTTGGGATCAATTTCGCGAGGAGTTGGGGTTGGTTTTTTTCTTTCTTTTGTTAGCTAAGACTAAATGCGACGTTGTGGGCAGTGCGAGATCCAAGTCTCTAACGGTTCTTGCTTTTTCTTTGCTGATTGTGTTTTCGCATCAGCTTGTGACGATTCTATTGTTGGTTGTAGTTCTTTGGCAACTAGTTGACCCGTTAATGAAGAGGCAGGGTTCTTTTTGGAAGAGTTTTGTTGTCTTCGTTCCCGCTGCTTTTGTTTTTGTTTGGCAGCTTTATAGCCAGTTCGTGAATCCGGGCTTCAGTTCTCATTTTGCTCCCATTCAGTTGCCTAATGGCACTGGCAATTTCATTTTCACTAATTATTTTCTTAGTGATCCACGTTTTCTAGATGGAGATTATTGGAAGGTATTGAGTTATGTGACCAGTCTATCGTTGTATGTTGTTGTTCCTTTGGTTCCCATTGCCTGGAAAGGATTTTCTAAAGATAAAGTTTTTACTCCAATCTTGGTTTGGTTATGTGCAGCATCTTATGGCATCGTTGTATATCCCGCATATGCCTTTTCGAACTATTGGTGGTGGACCTTACTGCTGCCGGTTCCTTTAACGGTCTACTTTGGGAAAGGTCTTGAGAATCCTAGAATTTTCAGTAACACAAAACTCTTCAAGACAGCTGCTGCAGTTTCTGTTTTGTTAGGTTTGTTGGCTTTTGGTTATGCAACATCCAATATTCGTATTGGTTATTTCCACTCTAATTCCTACATTCCTTCAGGGCTTGTTGAGTCTTCAATTTCTTTCGGGGACATTCCCAACATAAGAAATGCGATGGAATGGATAAATGATAATGTACCACTAAACTCGCAAGTAATTGTACAAGAAAAATTCCACGGATTAGCCTTTATTTTCTTACGACGCGACCTGAGAATACTTGTCGCTCCCGCTCTGATGAATCTAAGTACTGCAATCAACATTATCAGTTCAAGTGAACATTCAGCTTACGCGCTGTACTATATTGATGATATAGGAAATAATACCAGTATTGAAGCCTTGGTGACAACAGATAGGCTGGGAGTATGGTATATTAATCTTATAAAGTGATTGAATTTGCTCCTAGAAGAGTTGACCGAGGCGAATCTTCATTCACTTTTCGCGTTTCCTTAAACTCAATACTGCCCGCATGGCCTCTGACCCTAGCCACAAAAGCGCCACCGTGTTAACAAGCGTGCCCAAGGTGATAAACCAGTCGGAGATGTAAAGTTCAGTAAAGAGCCTAGTCAGTGGGTTGATGGAAGGCTGAAGCAATGATGTCGGAGGGAGAGCTGGAGGTATGCTCCCCCACATAGTTAGCAGTGTCGTTATGCTCAAGATGAGAAATATTGAATGACGTTCATATTCTTTCAAGGATTTTATAGAAATAAGCACCAGCGGTAAAGCTAATGTGAAGTGGTGCACGGAGCCACCCGTCCTTATCATCGTAAACGCCAACATCCCTGTAGCTACGAGACCAAACATGTCGCCTCTCAGCTGTCCTGAATTACGTTGCGCAAGAATCGTAATTGCTAATAGTGCAAACACGACTAAGAAAATCGCGTTAGAAACATCTAAGAAAGTTAATGATCCAAGAAAAGGAGTCCTTGATGGCAAATAAATCCGTGATGGTCCTTCGAGGCCTGGCGCTAAACGGGTTACAAGAGGCCATATGTTATATGCATCATTTGAAAGGAACATGTATCTTGAAACCGCAGCGTCCCCTGCCTGTTGAACGGCACTTTGGTGAGTGTATAAGTCCGAAGGTAATGACGGACTAAACGCCAATAAAAAGGGTGCAAGCATTATGAAGGTAGTGATAACTCCAAACGAGAACGCAAGGAAAGTTTTCCTTAACGAGAAGCTCTTCAGATATATAAGACCCAAGAGAAGTGCAGGCACAAGCATCTGAGGTCTTGTAAGTGCCGACGCGAACAAGCTTGCCCATGCTAAACTTAAAGTGCCTAGGCGCGCATTTTGTGCCAGCCAGATAGACCCAAGCAGAAAGAAGGTACTAATCGTGTGGGTTTCGCCCCACACGGAGGCCATGAACCAGATAGCTGGATTGAATAGGTACAGCATTGCACCTATCAGACTCTGACGATCGCTTCCTCCTGCATGACGTAAGATTGAGTAGATTAGCATGCTGGAAAAAAGGCCGAATAACACGTTCGTCAACTTTATGGCTATATCAAATAGGAAGCTGTCTAAATGCGTCTGACTTGGCAAAAGAGCATTCATTATCGACCCAATTGCTGTAAAAACATACGCCATTGCTGGCCCATAAGGAAAAGCTGCAGACCCGACGGGTTCTCCGGTAATGTGGTGAGGCAGAGTCACAAGACTGGACAAATGATAGAGCTCAGCAAAGCCGTATTTGGCCGTGATGTACGTCCAGATTTTGGAAGAAGTGAAATCGTAAAAGTGACTACCTAATTTGAAAAGCAAAATATTCGGAACAAGATAAGAAAACAATGAACCCAATATCAACAGTGCCCGAGCTCGGCTTCTAACGAAGAAAGGCTTACCTAACAATCCAACTATTCGGTTTTTCTTAAGCAGACGCCTAAGCGAAAGAAAGCCGTAGATCGTAATCAGTATCCCCCCTACAGCCCCAAGGATGATTACCATTGTCTGAGCCAGAGGTTCCTCTATTCTCATCGCACTCATCCTCTGCGATGGTACAACGACTTTGAAATTCTCTACGTAAACATTAGTGGCACCGGAGGTTGACGAACTGGCTAAGGTAATGCTAACTGGCAAAGGAGCAAATAGTAGAGGTGCTTGATCAATTGTTATGGAGTCGTTCATTTCTGGTAAATTATTCACTACTTGGGGTCTTTCGCTTGGTTCTATTGGCTCATTTCCAACCAGAAACCATCCACGGTCTCCTTCGAACGCAGCATTTCGCACAAAGTTAACTCCAGGCTCATTTGCTTTCCTTAGGAATACATCGCTCAACAATATGACGGTTCTACCATTCCCTGCACCGAGTCTTAATTCCGCAAAGGCGGCAGCTGGGGGCGCAGTTCCTTCAAAGGTCATTGCTTTCCACTCGGGGAGTTTGCCGAGAAGTTGCCAATCATTGGAGGAAGATAGTTTTCTACCCTCTTTGTCTAGCCAATCAACAACTAGCTTATACCAGCCCTCCCCAGACGCCAATTTCACTACTGCTCCAAATAGGTACTTTTCTCCTCCTTCGATCATCATACGCTCTGAGACAACCTCACGATAACCAGGTTCGTTGGGGCCTCCTACGAGCAAAAGAGCACCGTGCCCAGATGGGGGCTTTTCAGCGTCGGTCCCCGAAATCTCGACAGTTATTATGCCTGCTTCTTTGTGACGACTAATCTCCGCATGATAAAGATAACCTCGCGTGTAGTTGCCCAATATGCGTTCCCTGACGACCGCATCTTCAATTGTTGTACGTGCAATGAGTAAATTAGTAGGTGAAGAATCAAAGTCCAGAGAATACTTCACTCGGTCTCTCCAATTCCATAGAATAATACTTAGCGGTTTCGAGACTTGCTGGTTGTCAAGAACCTGCATATCAAACTCCGCTCTAAGATCCCCTCCATAAGAAAATGTCAGCAAGTTAACATCTAAATTAGAATTGTGTAAGGCTTTAAGCCTCACCGCATTTTCCGAAACGTCTACGACTGCATCAACTGGGGAACCTGTTTGTCTCAAAAAAATAAGGTTTGGATCAAAGCCCTCATATACCGCTTGGTTTTGCGGTAGCCGCCAAGTGTCTAAAGGCATCACTAAAAGAGCAAGCATGAGCAACGCTACGAGAATTGAGGCAACTTCTAGACCTAGGCGAAAGCAATCAGTCCTCACCTGCATTCTCCGAATCATGAGGCCCAAAGCATTCAATCCTCTTATGAATTTGTTACCATTTGGATGCTCTTCTTGAGTTCAGTCAGATATCTTGAATTCTTGAAGTTGCCTTGAAGGCACTTTCATAGACCTTTGTGAAGAAGCATTTCTCAAGTGTTTGCCATCATTTTCCTCTTTTGAAACACGATGTTGGAGGTTTTCAGCATTTACAAGTCCCCTTCTTAGCTCCCAGAGTTTGATATAAGCAGTGGACACATAGAGGGCTTGAATACGCGCCCAAATGAGTCCTATATAGCCATCCCTGAATCCCTGCAAGATTACATAGTCCCAGACAAATTTTATCTGAGGCTTAAAAGGCATGGAATTGAACAACCCCTTCAGAATCCTCTTACGCATTGAATCATCAAACTTGGCAGGATATAGCCCCTCTCCGGTTCGATACATCCTGATAGCATCTAGGGTGGTATAGAAATTCAGTTTTGCCAGCGTTTCGGACATTGACGACCGTGAAATATGTATGAACGGACTCCGCAAAAATCCGACCTTGCCCCATAATTTAACGTACTCATGTACCTCATGATGGTTCGAGTAGTACGCTTTTCTCTTTCTAAATAACCTTAGTACATAGTTGGGCCAAGCTTCACCATGCTTCAACCATTGACCCCAAAAATATTGCTTCATCGGTATGTAGTATCCATCAGCGGCCAAACGTTGCGTGGAGATGGTTCTAATTATTTCCTTCTGCAATTCAGGAGTGATTCTCTCGTCACTATCAACGAAGAGTACCCACTCGGCGCATATGGGTAGGTTATTCAGCGCCCAATTTCGTGATTCAAAGAAGCTTATGAAGGGATGCTTAACAATGTTTTGAGTATATCGCATGCAAATATCCAATGTATTATCCGTGCTACCCGAGTCTACTATCCAAACCTCATCACACCATGTCAGAGACTCAAGACAGTCTCGGATATGACATTCTTCATTGTAAGTCAGTACGATGGCCGCAATGCCAGCCATAGCACCCCTGCCTACTCTTGCCTTTGAAGTAATAGGTTGTATGTCGTTGAACTTCTGTTTGGAAAGTTTTTTGCAACGCCAAACGGCTCCATCTTGCGCTCAATTACATACCCCTTACGAAAATCCAAGCTTAAGAGTACGGCAATCAAGTCCTCGCGTGTAGTGCCGAACCGATGCAGAGCATTCAGGTTGCACTCCATAATAAGCAATATTTCAGGGTTCCTTCGACAGATTTCTCTCATGCCCTCGATAGCTGCTCTTTCTCCACCTTCGATATCGGCCTTAATCAAGTCTATGCGAGGCCATTCCTCATCTTTAAGAAAACTATCTAGTCTCACAGTTTGAACCATAACGGAGTTCTCCGATGCAATTGTTGACAAGTGACTCTGGCCATGGTATGGATCGACCGAGAAATAAGCCAGTCCAGTTCTATTGGAAACCGCCTTCCTTACAGCGATCACATTTGAACAATCATTCCTTTTGATATTCTTCAGCAAGTAGTCCATATTAAAGGGGTCTGGCTCAAATGCGTACACTTTCCCCTTAGGTCCGACCAATCGAGATGCCAAGACCGTGTAGTACCCGACATGTGCGCCCAAGTCGACGATATTCATCCCATTTTTGGCCAATCGCATGAACAAAAGCGTAAGTTCCTTCTCGTAAACCCCTGCGGCCAGATCACGAAAAACTCTGCAAGATTGCGGTATCATTAGTTTCAGTCTCAGAGGTAAAGTTGCCTCGGTTTCATGCGAAGGCGGCCTAAACGTATAATCGACGAGTTTGTCTATCATAGGATCCATTGTACCCAAGATGCCTGAGTTTCTGACGCCATCTCTTAGCTTCTTTACATTCTGCCAGAGAATCTTGCTTAACTCCACCATATTACCTCATGCCAGAGTATTTTCGGTCAAAACGTATTTTCCTCAGAATTTCTGTCACTTTCTCAAATTTTTCTTGTCCCATAGCAGTAAGGACTGCATTTTCGGGAGTTTTTCGGCTGGTCTGTATTTTGTATCTCTCTTTCATTGTGCTGGGTAAGTTTGCTATGTTCCACGCCAGAGCTTTGAGGTTGAAATAGAATGCAAGGGTTTTTCTGAATACTAATGAGAAAAGCATAGTCTGTACTAAGCCATTCAGGATGAATAACGGCGCATTTTTGCAAAGAGAAGATAGAGAATAATTTTTTCCCATTGCGCGTATTAGGTTTCTATTTGACAAATACATCTTGTACAGTCCATATGAGTGCCATGAGGCAGAAAAAATATGATGAATGGTCACCTTTGGACAATAAACAATTCTGAACCCAGCTAGTCGAAATCTCCAACACAAGTCCAAGTCTTCAGAGTAAGCAAACATTTTGCTGTCAAATCCCCCAACAGACAAGAAAATGTCACGCCGAAGTAACATTGCTCCGCCACAATTGTAAAATGGCTCTATTGGAGGTCGGTCATATTGACCAAAATCACTCTCCCGGGCTCCAATATCAGCTGCTCCACTCCACCTATACAACCTCCCTCCAACAGAATTGATTATGGAAGGAAAATTCGCAAATATGAGCTTAGCTCCGACAGCCGCTATCTTATCATCACCTTCAAGGACTTCAACAAGGTTTATCAACCAGTCCTTCTTCAAAACTTTGATGTCATTGTTAAGCAACATAACATACTTTGCATCAATCTGTCGAATGGCTTTGTTGTAACCCTCACAGAACCCATAATTTTTTCGATGTTTTATTATTTTCACCCAAGGGAAATTTTCCTGTACGTATTCAACTGAATTGTCGCTACTTCCGTTATCCACAAGATATACCTCGTAACAAGGGTATTCTGTGATTCTCAAAGACTTGAAACACTCTCCCAAAAATTGCTTGCCATTGAAGTTCAAAATCAAAACTGCAACTTTAGAAATCAAATTCTTACACTCGAATCTTCATTTAGCACGAACTCTGGCCGAATCTGCATTAACTAGCTTCAAAATTCTTTGGAACGTGAAAACTGAACGTTCCCAATTGAACTGCTGAGCCCATTCGTGGGCGTTTTTCGACATTTTGTTCCAGATAGCATCATCTTTCATCAATTCAGTAATAGCGGAGGCTAAAGCCTCAACATCGCCAAAAGGATAGACAAGCCCGTTATGACCATTGACTACAACGTCGCTTGGAACTCCATCGCTGACAACAACGGGAGTACCGCACCTATTAGCTTCCACAACAACAATGCTAAAACCCTCAACCGGAGAAGGCTGAACCAAAACCCGCGCCTTCTCTAACAATTCCAGTTTCTCTTTCTCTGGAATATTAACCTTAAACTCAACAAGATCAGCAACACGAAGCCGCTCGGCAAGATTATGCAACCCGTCAACATAGCCCCTGTCTATTTCACTAACCTTCCCAGCGATAACAAGTCTACAAGGTCTATTAGCCTGATGAACAACACGTTCAAGAGCCAAAATCGCATGATCAGCCCGCTTATATCTGCGCAGCTTCCCCAAACAAACAATCAAATCCTCCCTTTTCTCGTTTGGCATAGCATCATGAAAAATCTCATCGACTCCATCATAGACGACCTTCAAATTCTCCCTTCTAAACCCAAGCTGCATAAGCTTCTCTCTCGCACCCTTAGAAGGAGTCACAACAGTACGACTCCGATACAATCTGGCCAGAAACCTTTCAAAAAAAGAAAGAACAACCGCGACAGGAAACGGATACTGCTCACGAAAAATCTTATCATGCCTCTGATGCCAAACCGCAACCAAAGGCTCCCGAACATAAGCCCCAGCCAAAAAAGGAATCCGCTGACCACCAATCGCCTCCTCAACAACAACATCAACTCGACCCCTAAACCTCTTCACATACTCATTCAAAATCCTAAAAGGCAAACTCAGCCCGCCAGCGAATCTGACAACTTCAACACCATCAACAATTTCACTAGGTCTCGAACCTTCAAACCTACTGCAAACAAAAGCAGCACTGTGCCCTAACCGAGACAAACCCTTAGCCAACTCCCAAAGATAAAAATCTCCACCAACCGCAGCCGGATTCTTCAAATCACGAAAAGCAAGAAACAAGAAACGCAAATTCCAAGAGCCTTCCGAAAAACTGTCAACCAGTCAAGATGTGCCACAACATCTTGAGTCCAACCTTCATCGCTAGTTTTTTATTTCCTCCGGCGCCTTTCGACACTCCCACCCTTCTCCTAAACGTCAAAGGAACCTCCACTACCCTCAATCCTCGCTTAAGCGCCACCAAAGTCATGTGAGGAGAAAAATGATGGCCTCCCACCGTCAACTCATTAATTATCTCAGCCAAAGCCTCCGTTCTAATAGCACGCATCGTACACCCAACATCAGTCAAACGAATCCTCCCAAAAAACTTCAAATCAAAAAACCTAAACTGCAACACCTTAGCCAAAAACAGATTCCCCCAAATATAAAACCAATCCAACTGCGAGTCACGATCAACCAACTGACTATGCGTCCTACTCCCCACAACCATATCCACATCATCCAAATAAGGAAGCATCTTCCAAACATCACCAGCACGAAAAGTCATATCACCCTCTGCCAACACAACAACATCACCATCAGTACAACGCAAAGCCTCACGTAAACCACGAATACACGCAAAACCATAACCCTGCTTCCCCTCATGAACCACACGAGCACCAGCACCTAACGCCTCTGTGGTCGTCCTATCCAAACTATTATTATCAACAACAACCACCTCAACAACATTCTTCTGAGAAAGAAACTCCCTCACAGCCCCAGAAATCGCCTCCTCATCATTAAACGCGGTCAACGCAACACAAACCCGCCTATCCAAGAAAGAATGAGAAACCAATGAACCCTCAACTGCAGGATGCTTCCTTTCAACCAAACTCAGTTCAGTCAAGCTCTCAACCGCACAAATCAAGCAGCTTCATGCTGCACCAATCTCAAACCCAAATCACCCTTCGCCACTATCTTTCCAGTTTTGTGTGTTCTGTGGAAGTATCCTTTCCTTGTGAACAATCCTTTCAGCGCCGCATAAGCCACAACTGGAGCCATTAGCAAATTCAAAAACCAAGCATACCCAATCTTCCTAAAATCCCCCTTAGCATCCTCAAGCCAAAGAGCAACCAAAGAAGAAAAAACCCCAGATGGCACAATAGCCAAGAACAACAATAAACTAGCCTGCATTACAGGCTGAGGCAGAAAATACGCAGGAAACAGAAAAGTCATCAACCAAGCCACCATCAAGCCAGCCACCAACACATTATTCAAAAAGGAAAACCCAACAAACACAAAGTTCACTTTATCACGCAAACTAATAGAACGACAACACAAAATCTTCAAAAAATGATCCCGATAAGTCCGCGTATGCCCCTCAGCCCAACGCATCTGCTGCCTAAACAAACGACGCAACGTATTCGGACACTCACCAGACGCCGCCAAACCCGAATCAAAAACAACCCTAAAACCAGCCTCATGTAGACGCACAGTCAACTCCGTATCCTCAGTTGTCACCTCACCAAACCGAAAACGCCTAAGCACACCCGTACGAATCATGTACACACTGCCAGTTAACAAAGAAAGCAAACCCAAACGACTCTGCCCATTCAACTCAACCATATTATACAAACTATGCCACACGCGCACACCGCGAGTAACCCAATTCTCATCACCATTCAAATCATGCCGCTGATAACCCTGAACAGCCACAACGCTCTCGTCACCATTCAACTCCTCGAACCTGCCAACAAAACGACTAATCAAATCACTAGGCGGAACAAAATCCGCGTCGAAAACCAAAACATGACTGCTGCGAGGATCTAAATGATCCAAACCAACATTCAAGGCGCCACCCTTCCAACCCTTCCGAGAATCACGATGAACAACCTTAACACGACTAACGCGCATTTCCCAAGCCCGCAATCGCTCAGTAGTTACGCCATCATCCGAGTCATCAACAACAACAACCTCATACGGAGGCGAATTAAAACTCGTACAAGCATTCAACAAACGATCAACAACATTGGGTTCATTATAAACAGGCAATAGAACACTAACATAACAACCCTCACTCGACACGCGCTCGCATTCACTGCTCCCAGAGGAATTCACAACCCGACCAGCCCTCAAAGCCGCAAACGAAAACAAATACCACCGCACCGCATACAAGAACAAAACCACAGTTTCAAAAAACCCAGCGAACAGAATAAACTCAAAAAAATTCAAAGCCTAAGATAACCTACTAACCCAATATGACAAACAACGCAAACCCGACGAGAACCACGAAGTCAACTCTAACCCCTGAACGCAGCTGGCAAATTCATGTAACTCACAGCTAGAAACCTTGCAAACTGAGAGTCAGCTCCCCAGCTAGCAGCTGACTTGTTGCCCCAAGACTGGGCAAGAGAGCCAAGCCTACCCGCTGCTGTCACACCAACACCACGCATCAAACGAGCCACCCCGCTCTCCACAGCCTCCTCAAGCTTCTTCAACACCGAAAACAACACACCCACGAGAGCTTGACTACGCACTTCATCCACAACCCGAATCGTCAAATCCACACAACTCCGCTCAATTCTAGTCAAGACACGATACCAAACACCTCTCCGCACAGCCAACGTCCTCATCTTGACAATCTCCAAACGCGAAACACGAAGCTGCGCTGAACCTGTGCGAATCATTTCTTAGACTTCACCCTCTCAATCTTGCACCGCACTAGACTGCCCTCTTCAATGCCAAGCACATCTCTGACCTCCTTTGGAAGCGTTATCCTACCCTCCTTACGCACGTACGAAGTGAACTCAACAGAATCACTAGTCTCAGGCAAAATCATCACGACGCCAAGCGACATTTTTTAACGTTTTTCGACAGCAAAAGACTAGCTAACATGATGCAGTATGCCAACATAACATGAACACCCTCGAAACGCCATTGCAATGAACCAATTCATGCCTAAAACCCGAAGCAGCTGTCCGCAATTTGACACGTCAAGTAAAAGACATCAAACCTGAAACACAGAAGCTTACGTGCCTCGTAATCCGTATTGCGAGTTCATAATGTTTTAATCATTTACAGATCAAGTTGTTTCATGAATCAAGGCGAACACTATGACCATACCGATCTTTAGACCATACGTTTTTCTTCGCTGCAAGAAATGCAATCGCAAAACTGACCACGTTCTAGTGAGCAGCGCCACAGTCAAGAAAGGCGAAATTGAAGAAAAATACGAGTGCCAAGAGTGCGGCGAAACAAAGGTCATCTACGAACTGGCTTCACCTTCGCAGCTCACTAATCATTTAGAGGCGTAAACGGACTGATAAGCCCATGATAAAGCGTGTATTGCTCGCCATCATCGCGTTAGCAGCTACAGCTGGCGCAGCATACACCTTGAACCTGCTAGACCAAATCGTCCATGGCACCCTCTACTATTACGGATTACAGTTTAGCTATGACTGGGCAAATCAATACTGGTTGCTGCTAAGAGTCGTACAGGCCCTCTTGATCATCACCATCATAACCACAGTTGTAGGCATGGCATTCTCGCTTCGAGGCTTTCTCAACGCTGTGAAACAACCCATTAAGATCGCACCGATCCCAAAAACAACGAGGAAAGCCCCAGCTGTAACATATAATGTGGAGAAGCCCTCACACACGTACGCCACACCGCCCCCGCAGTCATCACCTGAGACGGTAACTCCGCCCCAACGCCAAACACAGCAACAAACTTCAGAGACCCCACAATGGCATGGACCCTCCACCACACAGACGCCAGTAGTTCCCTCGTCTCCACATATGTCTTCAGATGCAACTGAAGCCAGTAGGTGCCCACACTGCGGCAAGTCGTTTACCCAACCCCTACGCATGCTTGACTTTCAAGGTGACAGACCCCGCGTGGTAAATATCTGTCCATTCTGCAACGAGACCATGCCCTCCGGTGCACGCGTCGAAGGACGAAACCAAAACGGAGACAAAAAGCCATCGTCCAGAAACGGCAACTCATTCCCGTCGAAGACAGTGACACAATAATTTAGCGACCAACGACCATACGACAGACGACTTGATTGAACGCCTGCGGACTTGGCTTCAGTTAAGATATTTAAGCTAGATTTGTTGTTTGTGTTGTAGCATAGGCTATCACGGTTACAGTTGAGGTGACTGGTTGGGCAAAAAGAAGGTCGTAAGCGAGACTGACTTTCAAAACATGATATTGCCTGCTACGACTGATGTTCTAGGCGTGGCTGTGAAGATGCTGGGTTTCGACCGCATCATGGTCAAGTGCCAAGACGGGCATGAACGCTTGTGCCGCATTAGAGGCAAGATCAAGCGGCGTGTATGGATTCGTGAAGGCGACATAGTCCTAGTTTCGCCATGGGACTTTCAAGCTGACAGTCGAGGCGACATCATCTGGCGTTACACGAGGGGACAGGTTGACTGGCTTAGGAAGAAGGGCTACCTCGCGCTCTAAGTTCTCTTGAACGTTTAGGAGACTGGTTGTGTCTTTTCGGAAACGGGTGGATGCGAAGCTTAAGCGGAAAGAACGGCGCTACGAAACTGAGCAGTTGATGAAGACGAAGCGCAGCGAGGAATATGAAGCTCTTGAAGAGGTTTTCGACCGCTCAACGTTAATGACCGTGTACGGTTTTCTGAACAAGGGCATAATAGACCAGATTTTTGGCGCAGTTAAGGCTGGAAAAGAATCAAAACTCTACTGGGGCAAAGATAGAGAGGGCAACACTTTAGCTATCAAAATCTTCCTCACCATTTCAGCTGAGTTCAAACGAGGTATGATACCATACATTGTAGGTGATCCACGTTTCTCGCATGTTAAGCGTGACACGCGTTCGCTGGTTTATGCTTGGGCTCAGAAGGAATTCAAGAATTTGACGCAGGCTGTTAAGGTTAGCGTCAGGGTGCCTAAGCCAATAGATGTGAAACACAACGTGTTGATTATGGAGTTCATTGGAGACGAAGGCGAAAGTGCGCCTTTGCTCAGAGAAACCGAAATCAAAAATCCAGGACGCGTCTACAATCAAGTTCTCAGCAGCGTGAGAAAACTGTATCAGAAGGCGAAGCTGGTGCACGGAGACCTAAGCGAATACAACATAATGCTTTGGAAAAACCAGCCAGTCCTGTTCGACGTTTCGCAGGCTGTCCCTTTGGAGCATCCGATGGCAGAGCAGCTACTGCGCAGAGATCTGGAGAACTTGAATAGATTTTTTAAGCGGCTGGGCATAGAAGTGCTTTCTCCAGAGGAAGCTTACAGGAAGGTGACAAGTAGTGGCGCGCGCTAGCACGTTCATAAAGATTCCAAGAGACCGCATAGGCGCCTTGATCGGTCCAGAGGGCAAAGTCAAACAAGTCATAGAGAAACGACTCAAAGTTGAGCTAGCAATTGACAGCGAATCAGGCGATGTAACCATCATGCTGGCGTCTGGAGCAGAAGACCCGTCTCAACTCTTCAGGACGCAAGAGGTCATAACCGCCATTGGACGCGGCTTCTCGCCTGAACGAGCCTTCCGCCTAATCAATGATGAAGACGCGGTGCTTGAGGTAATTGACCTGCGCGAAATGTTCGGCAGCTCACAAGCTGAACTGCAGCGAGTGAAAGGCAGAATTATAGGGCAAGAAGGCAAGACAAGGCGCATAGTGGAAGAGTTGACCGAGGCTGATGTGTCGGTTCACGGTCACACAGTTGCATTAATCGCCAACATGGATGAGATGGAAGTAGCCCGAGAAGCCATCAAAATGCTTCTACGAGGAAGCGAGCACAGCACAGTCTACCGCTACCTGCACAGAAAAAGACGAGACTTGAAGAAAAAGAAACTGGAACTATGGGAAAAACTGCCTGAAGAACTTAAAAAATGATGTGTAAGCGTGTGTCCATACAAGGTTGTATTTGAGAGTTGTCCTTCCTTTTCCAGCAAGCGAAGCCCTAGTGCAGTGTTTTGAAAATTGTCGACCAGTCGTCCAGAACTGTCCAGAAACGTTTTCGCGCCATGTTCTCGGCTACGTAGGAGAGCTCCACAAAACATTGGTTTAGGCATTGGAAACAAGGGTCCTTAACCAATGGAGCATCAGCCAGATGCGTGACGTGGCATAACGGGGTCTTCTTGTTGAAGCACGCTGTAACATTGCCATTCCAGTCCACGTTTAGAACGTGGTAGCCACCGTAACAAGTTATCCGCCTAGGCTCACCCAAATAGGTACGCTTAACGTCTAACAGGTACTCCGTAGCGTTGAATAAACGATAGCCGCGTTTTTTCAAGTCAATCAAGTCGTCAACCAGCCGAATCAACTTGTTTCTATCAATGGCAGGTATCAGCGAGCCGTTCACATCTAGCGGATGCCCCAGTATCTTGTCCAAAGGGCCAACACCCCAATCAGGAAAGCAGAGGATGCTCGGAGCATCATATTTCTCGTCCAATTCAGTAATCATTCTAACATAATCGTCGATGTTATAATTGGAGAGGACAAGAATGGCAGCTCTGGGAATCCCATGTTTCTTCAGCAGCTTCAATCCATTCAATGCCTTACTTAGTTGGTCGGGGTAATGCCTAATGAAGCCAGCGGTCTCCGCCTTAAGCGAGTCAATGGAAACAAAAATCGAGTCAACATTTGCCTCCCTTAATCTCGACACATTTTTTTCATTCAATAGTGTTCCATTAGTAGGCGAATTAGTGTAGAGCCCTCTCCTGTCCAAGTACTTCATGTAATCGAAGTACTTTGGGTGCAGAAGCGGCTCTCCTCCTGTCAAAGAAAAATTGTAGAATCCCAGACTCTCGAGAACTTCCACCGTGTCATTGAAAGTCTCATCAGAAATGTAATTGGCACCTTGCCTCCAAACGCCACACATGATGCACTTGCAGGTGCAGGCGGAAGTCACGAAAAGATTCACAAAACGACTCGAGTGTAAGCACTCGCGCAGAACCTTCCTAATGTACTTGGCCTTGATTGCAAGTCACCGTTTACATTCGTGTTTGAGTCAGTTATAGAAAGCCACGTTTTTCGGATTTAAATCTTTGAGCAAGAAGAGCTATCCAGTGAGGCAGTCGAATTGCTGCAGATATCTTAGCTAAGACACACCCACGCTGGAGGCGTTTGTGGCGTTTTTAGCGTTTTTTGTGTTAAAAAGTTAAAAAGAAGCGATCTGCATATTCTTGCGGATTAACTGACGTAATGGAACTTTCACCATTCGAGCGGATACGTGTGGCTGAAACCACATTTGAAGAGATCTCAGCTGCCGACTTCTTCTACAGAAACAGAGACATCGCTGGCTTTACTAACCCCGCGCGCGCCATTTTCAGCTCAATACGTGAACTGATTGAAAACTCTTTAGACGCGGCAGACGCTACGGGCATCCCCCCAGACATCTACGTTCGACTCTCATATGAAGACCAAGAGAAATTCATAAGCGCACTTGAAAACGAAAAAAAAGGCGAAGACGAAGAAGAGGAAGAAGTAGCTGAGACCTTCGAGACGGGCGTTTACCGACTGCGCATAGAAGACAACGGCTCAGGCGTTCCCGCAAGGCACATACCAGCCGCCTTCGGCCAAGTCTTATTCGGTTCAAAATACAAGCTGAAGCAGGCACGAGGCACGTTTGGTTTAGGCGGCACCATGGCGCTGTTGTACGGACAAATCACAACGCATAAGCCCGCATCGGTGATTTCGGGCACAGGCGGAGCCAAGATCTACTTCTGCAAGCTGATGGTGGACATCCAGCGTAACCGCCCAGTGATTTTGGACCGCAAAATCCTTTTCAATAAGGAAGGCTGGCGTGGCACAGTCGTCGACTTCACACTTGAAGCTGACTACAGCAAGGCCATGCCACGCATAATCGAATACCTCAAGCAGACCGCATTAGTCAACCCATACGCTAATATCACTTTCATCGACCCAAAAGGCAGGCTGTACAAGTTCACTCGGGCAACAACAAAGATGCCGCCGCCTCCCAAAGAAACGAAACCGCATCCATACGGCGTTGATGTGGAAACGATACAGCGCATGATGCGCATAACACCGTGCCGCAACATGGTTGACTTCATGCGATACCACTTCCTCCGCGTAGGCGAAAAAACAGCACACCGATTCCTAGAATTCTCAGGCCTAGGTAAAACCAAAGACCCACGCAAACTCAAACCCGAAGAAATCGTGCGCCTAGTCCACATGCTGAAAAGATATGACGGATTCCTGGCACCAGACGCCAGCTGCCTCTCCCCGCTGGGCACTGAGCTGTTGAAGACAGGCATACTCAAAGAACTTCAGCCCGAATTCATCTCCATCAGCCAGCGGCCACCTGCAACCTATTCGGGACACCCATTTATCGTCGAAGCCGCAATCGCATACGGCGGCAACATACCGAAAAAAAACGACTTCGTTCTCTACAGATTCGCAAATCGCATTCCACTTTTGTACGATGAGGCCAGCGACGTGAGCTGGAGAATCATCAAATCAATGAATTGGCGCCGATATAGAGTATCGCCAGACCTGCCCATTGCCATACTGGTCCACCTGTGCAGCACTAAAGTGCCTTACAAAACGGTGGGCAAAGAATTCATCGCTGACCGACCCGAAATCAAAAGGGAAATACTAAACGCCATACGAGACGCCGCACGTGACATCCAGCATTTCCTGTCGCGACGGGAGAACGTGGAGCGAGAAAGAAAACGATTAAGCACGTTCTCCAAGTACCTGCCCAAAATCGCGCAGTTCTCAACTGAACTTGCCAAGAAGAAGTATCCACCTGACATAAGTAAGTTGTTGAAGAGTGTGAAAGTGTATGAAGAAACGGAATAAGTACTCAGCGGTAGATCGAAAAAAAGAGGTTTTGGCCAACCTCAAAGACTTCGGCAGTACTCTATATGGACAGATGGAGAAGGGCACGTTTCCGTGGATAAAGATGCCCAGCCGCAGCATAGAAAACATATACTACGACCAAAAACTCAGACAATACGTGCTAGGCGACAAATCAGTGCGCCGAACCAGCAGAAACATACGCCACATACGCCCCTTCACCCAACTCGTATGGGTAGCACGCTTCGCAGACGAATTGACCAAACACAGAAAAACGTCTACGTTGAGGGACGTCTATTATTCAGCCCAAGCCTACGAAATGACCTTCAAGGACCAGGCGGAATCCGACAACGTCATTACAGACCTTGAAACCGTGTCCAGATACGCCCGAGAAGACTTCAACGTGTTTCCAGAAGAACGCTCAGCCATATTTGGCGACTTGACAATCGAATACACTGTGCCCGGCTATGAGGGAAAACGCCTCAATCTAACCTCACACCCCGACGGCGTTATGATAGGCCCAGCATTAACTTCATCGGAGTTTGTCAAAACAAGCGCCGACAAAGTCATAGCCATCGAGAAAGGCGGCTTATTCACAAGATTCATCGAGGAGCAAGTGCACAAAAAATACAACGCAGTACTGGTGCTCACGGCTGGACAGGCGCCGCGAGCCACACGCCACATGATACGAAGGCTAAACCAGGAACTCGACCTGCCAGTCTTCATTTTCACCGACGGCGACCCATGGGGAATGCACATCGCCATGGTCATAATCTCAGGCTCAGCCAACGCCGCACACCTGCGGGATTTAACCACACCAGACGCCAAATGGAGCGGAGTCTGGGCCACTGACATTGTTGACTACAAACTGCCAAGTGACCCATTAACTGACATGGACATCAAACGCCTCAATGAGTTACAAAAGGATCCACGCTACGACGGCGCCCTGTGGCAACGAGAAACAAAAACATTCTTCAAGATCAGGAAGAAGGCGGAGCAAGAGGCGTTCAGCCGCTACGGTCTGACCTACATCGTTGATGAATACCTGCCCGCTAAACTAGAGGAATCTGAAAAACTTTAAAACAAAGCCTCACAACGTAGATACGCGCACAAACCCTGAGGTATGAGAATTGAGCAGTGAAGCACCAGTTGGTTTAGCTATCATGGAAAAACTCATCGGCTTAGTCATGATAGCCATAGGAGCAATCACATTTTACGTAACTTACACCAACCTCGGCAGCGCTCCTAACCCCGTGCCATTCCTAGCCGCAGGCGTAATCCTCGCAGTCCTTGGCTTTTTGCTCCTCATGGCAAGGGCTGGAGAAAAAGAGAAGTAACACACAGCATTTCGCGACCCGTTTCTCGGGGGATGGCGCCGCCGGTAGGACTTGAACCTACGACCAACTGGTTAACAGCTTCAGCCTCTCACCAACTTGGTTTGAAGTCAGCTGCTACTACCGTGCTGAGCTACGGCGGCAAATCCATGCGTTGCTAATCTTGAGAACCTTCAATCATATTTAAGTTTACTCAGCAAGCGAACATTGTTCAAAGCCTCTATCGATACTTAATATGGGCGCCCTGAATACTAGCTAAGCTCAGAGGAGCATTGTCCAGCAGTTGCCTCAACAAGCGTTTGACACCGTTATCGTCCGTTTCGGAGGCGAGATAGGCATCAAAGCCCTGTGGACGAGGAAGCAATATGAACGCCGCCTAACCAGTAACATAAAAGCAGCACTGAAACACCATGCCATCCAATGTTCCGCCTTTGTCAAGAAAGCAGGGCGACTCTACATAAAGACAGACCGGGCTGCCGAAGCCACGGAAAAGCTCAGCCAAATTTTCGGAGTTTCATCCTCGTCACCAGCAATAGAGACGTCTTCCCAACTCGACGACATTCTCACCACCAGCGCTGAACTTGCAGGCTCACAGTTCAAGCTAGGAAAGAGCTTCGCTGTGCGTTGCCGCAGAGTTGGAACACATCTCTACACAAGCCAAGATGTCTGCGTGAAAGTTGGAGAGCGCATAAACGCGTCTCTTCCAGATCTGAAACTGCACGTTGATCTGACCCGCCCAGAACAAACGCTGCAAGTCGAAGTCAGAGAAGAAAAAGCCTACCTGTTCACCAACACGGTCAAAGGCGTAGGTGGCTTACCCTTGGGCACACAACCCAAACTCGTTTGTCTGCTCAAAGGCGATGTGCAATCAACAGTTGCCTGCTGGATGACGATGAAACGCGGTTGCCCGCCTGTGCTAGTCCATTTTGGAGAGCCCAGCCTCATCCAAAGGCGTTCAAACGCCGAACAGGCTGTAGCCCTCGCTCAGAAACTGATGGAGTGGAACATTGGGTTTCCGAGAAAACTGCACGTAATAGAAAACAGTTCACCTTTTCAGAGGTTGACTCAGACTTCTCCAAGTGAGTTAGTTAGCCTTGTGCACAAGCGCCTCATGTTTCGAATAGCTCAGCGCATCGCAGAAGCAATCGGGGCAGAAGGCATAGTCACGGGCGACTCGCTTGAGAACGATGCAAAACACGCTGTGCACGCCATCAACTTGCACGATGAAGCAGTAAGAGGCTTCCCCATCTATCGCCCACTGTTAGGGTTCGACGCCGCCGTGATCGCGGAGATGGCAGTAATGGTCGGTTTGAAGGAAGCTGCGCCTAGGCGAAAAAAAAACAGAGCCAAGGTCAAACAGGTCAAGGTAAGCCAAATCAAGCTTGAAGATGTCAGGCGAATTGAGAACAAGTTGAATATTGAAATGCTGGTTGGCGACGCCGTCAAGTCACTTCGAGTTTTGAAAATCTAAGCTCATACAAGGCTACATGGCTGGTAGTTAGTCTTAAATGGTCTCGCAGAGCCTTCCCTTTTCTTGCCATGTCAAGCGCTGATACTGCGGTTAAAG
Organism: Candidatus Bathyarchaeia archaeon; assembly: GCA_035283685.1. Classification (NCBI taxonomy): domain Archaea; kingdom Thermoproteati; phylum Candidatus Bathyarchaeota; class Bathyarchaeia (SeqCode); species Bathyarchaeia archaeon. The sequence goes on along the minus strand of DATETJ010000010.1, from coordinate 25,551 downwards.
CAATCCGCCAACTGCAACCTGAAGACTTTCGCGTACTGCAAGTCATCGAGGCACACATGGCTCGTCACAGGTATGTTCCAGAAAACGATTTGCCGAGACTTACCAAACTCACTAAGCGAGAGCTTGATTTCAGATTGCCTCGATTAACCAAATTCGGTTTAGTGGAACACTGGGTTGGACCCTACACTGGCTACGTACTCTACACTGCAGGCTACGACTGCCTAGCCATAAACGCTCTAGTCAAAGCCGGCGTGCTCGAAGCCTTCGGCAAACCATTAGGCGTTGGAAAAGAATCAGACGTTTACGACGCACTTGCACCAAAAGGCGAACAGGTGGCAGTCAAATTTCATCGGCTGGGAAGAATAAGTTTCCGCACAACCAGACGAACACGGGGCTACGTAGCTCAACGCCACCACATAAGCTGGCTGTATCAGTCACGATTGGCAGCTGAGAAGGAATTTGAAGCCCTAAACATAGTCTACCCTCACCATGTGGCAGTGCCAAAACCAATCAGTCAAAACCGCCACTTAGTCGTTATGGGAATGATTCAGGGCGCCGAACTTGCTGAATTCAGTGAAATCCCAAATCCTGAAAAAACACTGAAGGAAATCTTGTCAAACGTGCGCAAAGCCTACCATAAATCTGGCGTGGTTCACGCTGATCTAAGCGAATTCAACATCATCATGCAGCCCGGCTGGCACACACTCATTATAGACTGGCCACAATACGTGAGAAAGGAGGAACCCCACGCTGATCGGCTACTTGAACGAGATGTGAAAAACGTTGTCGTATTTTTCAGAAGAAAATTCAAGACTAGAACTACGTTGGAAGATGCGCTGAGCTATGTGAAGGCGTGATCTCAGCCGCACATCATTTCTTACTGACAAAAACATCCAGCACAACTTGATGCCAGTTAGGTCCAATAGACTGCACAACTCGACCAAAGGAAACTTTGAAGCTCAAGCCAAATTTTCGCAGTTTCTCCTCTACTCTGACCTTAACTTTCTCTACTGGATCCCCTGTTTTGGAAGCATGTTCGAAATCGTAGTTGTGAATCCAGCCGCCTGAAGGTTTCAGAGCCATAACGGCGTGGTCAAGATAAGCATAGGCTTTCATGGGCAATGGCATGTCGCCGACGACATCATAAGATGACGGTTTGACGTCTCGCTTAAGCGGTTTAGACTCCACTTTTCTTGGAGGTTTCAACTGGTTTTCCAATCACGTATATCCTATAAAATAAAGGACTATTTTGCTGACGCGAATCGACTTGCCCATGTCGCGACCCATTTCAGTTTGCCCGGCAGATAATCTTCGAAAATTTCTACATCGTGCTGCTTGATGGCTTTCAGCAGGACTAAACCGATGGCATAAGCCGCGGCGCCTGCCAAGACGTAAATTGGAAGCAGATGAAGTCTGATGACAAGAAACTGATAATCTGAAGGCGACAGCAACATTCGTACCAAGTCAACTCCAATAATAGCTAGAGTCAGCAAGGCTGAGGCGACAAGAGACTTCCAAATGGCTTCTCTGTCAAAAGCTATCTTGACATAGCGTGTGACAGCGTACAGTGTCACGAGTAAACCAATTATGGCAGCTAAGGTTCTTGCCCATGCAGCTCCAATCATGCCTAAACTGAGCAAAACCACTGTAGCATATGACAGAGAAAGATTGAGCGCCACGCCGATAACAGACAGCATGGAAACAACAGATGTGCGTTCCAGCGTCATCAAGATGGGACCTATGGCTAATCCTAACGTTCCAATTAGGACTCCTAGTGAAATGATAATTAAGGGTTCAGCTGCGCCGATGTACGACCATCCGCCAAACAGAATTATCACTGGAAACGCTAACGTTGCCACACCTGTCACTAGTGGGAAACCTAATAGAACTGCGTAGCGAGTTGACATGCGAAAAGCATCTTTCAAACTGCCCAAGCCTTGTTGCGCATAAAGCCCCGAGAGAGAAGGAAACAGCGCGGTGACCACAGCGTTTGAAAAAATACTTGGGACAACCGAGGCGCGTATGGCTACATAGTAGATTCCAAGTATGCTTTGAGCTTCAATTGTGCCGTGGAGCAGACTCATGTAAGACACAAGAAGAAGCTGATCAGCCCAAGCTATGAAGAACCCTAAGTTCGTTGAAATATACAACGGAAAAGAGAAGCTCAACAGAGGACGTACGGGATGAGGTTTTCCACGAAAGCCGAGATACCTATATGACAGAAATAGACTACATGCTGCTGTTATGACCCAGCCCGCTAGCCACCCGATAACCACAGCGTACAGCCGCCAACCGGCAAGGAGTAGGCCAATGCCTACAAATGTATGAGTCAGGCTTATCGTCAATCCCAAGAAGGCTACTTCGCGCATTCGTTGCAGTCCTTGGAGAATACCTGAAGCACTGGTCTGCAATATCGCAAATATGGAGCAGACGGCAACTACGCGAATGAGAAGGGCGTGGTCTGGCGTGTTGAACAGCAAGGTCGACAGCCATTCGGCTGGGAAGAACAAGGCGGAAAACGCGACAACCGATGTGAGCAAACCTATCTGCAGCACTCGCGCAGCGACTCCCTTAGCCTTCTCCATCTCGCCCTGCGCCTGATATTGAGCGATGTATTTGACTGAGGAATACTGAAGCGCAAGGGTGCCCAGAACCGAAGACAGAGACAGAATAAAGGACAATAACGCGTAGGCGCCCATCTGCCACTGCTCAGCAGGAGAACCGAAGGTGTGGGCTAGAAAAGCAAAGTACACTAAGCCGATGAAGGCTGTGGCGAATCCTTGCAGGAACAAGTATGTTGCGCCGCGAGCCACACGAGCAGTTGGACGCAGATTGGACAAGGTTTAGCTCACCTAGTTAGCGGAGTTGGCATATAGGTATCATGGGGGCAATTTAAACTCACTTATGCACAGTAACTCTTGGGAAAGCAAAAGCGCTTGGGCAATGGTTCAAGATATTCAGGATTTGGAAAGCTTATTTTCCACTCTTGCCTTTTGAAAATCAATGGTTCTTTTGACGCCTTCCTCAAGAGTTGTAATGGCTTTCCACCCCAGAATCCGCTCGGCTTTCTTACAGTTGTAGCGCATTCGTCTTATGTCCCCAAGTTTCTTCGACTCACGGATCGGCTTTACGTTCACTCCAAGAATTCTGCTGACAGTGCTGTAAAGCCCGTTTATGCTTGTTTCGATTCCAGATCCCAGTATCATGGTTTCTCCGTTTGCGTTCTTGTTACTTAGCGCCGAGACTAGGGCTTTCACGACGTCGCTAACGTAGATGAAGTCCCTTGTTTGTTCACCATCCCAGTGAATGACTGGTTGTTCACGTTTCAACAGAGAGGTGACAAACTCTAAAACCACGGGCTTCCATAGCGGAGACAGGCTTTGTCGTGGTCCGTAAACGGTTGCAAAACGAAAGATCACGTGTTCTATTCCGAATGTGTCGCGATAGAGCTTCAAGTATTTCTCAGCTTGTAGCTTATCCAAGTCATAGGGAGTTTTTGGGTCGTCAGGAGTATTCTCGTCGATAGGCATCTTTGAAGTATTGTATATCCCAGAATTTGAACTGAAAATGACCTTTGGCTTGTCTTTCTTCGCTAGCTCTAGAATGTTCACCATGCCGATAACATTGACTTCGACGTCGCGTTTAGGGTCGTCGAAACTTCGACTTCTAGGAAAACAGGGCAGATGGTAAATCGCGTCGAATCTGAAGTTGGGCAATTTCTCAACTAAAGATTGAGAAACATCGAGTTCATGGAACCGAATTCGTTTCCATACGGTTTTGAGGTTTTCTTTCTTGCCATTGCTTAGATTATCTAGAACATCAACTTCATGGTTTGAAGTCACCAGTTTTTCGACAAGATGGCTGCCTATGAATCCTGCTCCGCCGGTCACAAGAATCTTCATTTTCTTTGTTCACCAGCGCTTCGCCGACTGGTTTCAAAATGTATCAAGGGAATCTTGTTTGAAGTCAGGCTCATGTTCACAGTTAACGGTGGTCCATTATAGTCCTGCAATGTCATGGGTTTGACTTCGGGGTCTGTAAGCTTAGCAAAATTGAACATATTCATTCTCTTGTCTCCACAAACATGAACTAGACCCGCTGTTCTTGTGTCCACCAGACCCTTGATAGCTTTGGCTACCTGATCGGAATACAAATAGGTTGCAAATCTATCAGTGAAAGCCTTTGGATACGGCCATTTCATCCGTTCAATGAAGTTCGTTCTAACAACAAGCACTTCGAGGCGTTTCGACAAGCTGTTCGAAATACACTCGCCAAAGAGTTTAGTCACTGCGTAGAAATTCTTCGGATACGGGACGTCCTCCTCAGAATAGTATTTGTCCGGGAGATCTCCGGGAAACACACAAGCTGTGCTAACATATACGAAATATGGTCGATCAACGCTCGAAGATTCCAAGGCTTCGAGCAGGAATCGAGTACCGTTAACGTTGACGTTGAACGCTTCTTCTCGATGTTCCTCGCAGTATCTAATGTTGGTCAAAGCCGCGCAATGTAATACGGTGTCTATGGATTCCTTGCGTAAATAGTGGGCTGTAGCGTCCTTATTCGTGATGTCTAGGCTTTCATGAGTTGGGGAGAGACCGTTTGGAAACACAAGCTTCAGCTGACTTCCAAGCTTGCCTGAGCCACCTGTGATGCATATTCTCAGCTGATCAACTCCTTTATTTCTTCAATCTTCAGTTGGGTAGTGTTTTCGCTTGTGTATTCTTCAAGTAGTTCCTGAGTTTTTGCCGAGCCGTGTGGTTCTATGACGAAGTACTTCTCCAAATCCTTCGTTCTTCTAATTTCCTCTTCGGAGATGAGCACTTCAGCGATTTTCTCGCCAGGTCTAATTCCAGTTATTGTAATTGGGTAATCGTTTCCACCCATGGCTTCAGCCAAATCGGTTACTTTACATGCAGGAATTTTGGGCACAAAAATTTCGCCCCCAACCATCGTTGCCGTTGCTTTGAAAACCAAATTGATTGCCTGCTTCAATGTTATGAGGAACCTGCTCATCCGACGATCAGTTATAGGAAGCGGCTTTTTCTGGGACATTAGGTTTTGGAAGTAGGGAACTACTGAGCCTCTTGACCCCACGACATTTCCATAACGAACCACACTGAAGAGCGTGGACAATCCTTTCATGTCGGAGATCCAGATCTTCTCGGCTAGCGCTTTCGTCATGCCATAAGCGTTCACGGGTTTAACAGCCTTGTCAGTGCTTATGAGCAAGGCTTTGCCTACATCTTTCTCAAGACATGCTTTTCGCACATTAATAGAGCCAAGTAGATTCGTTTTGACTGCTTCCAACGGGTGCTTTTCGCACGTTGGAATGACTTTCAGGGCAGCCGCATGATAAACGATGTCAGTTCTTGGCTTGATGGTCTCTCGGAGTCGATCGTAGTCCCGGACATCTCCAATAACAAAGTCTAACCTCGGATCTGAGAACTCCCCTTCCATATCAAGCTGTTTCTCCTCATCTCTACTGTAAACAGTGACCTTCGAAACATCAAGCTTCAGCAATTCGCCGACAATTGTGTGTCCGAAGCTTCCGGTTCCGCCAGTGATGAAAATGTGTTTTCCTTTGAAGAACTTAGGCATTAGTATTTTCTCCTGTGTCTTTTGGCTCGCCATAATATGTCCCTCCTATTTGCCATCCTTCTCGTGCGAAGTTACAAGCGCGACATTGTTGAAGAGGCGAATTGCATGTCGCAAGGTGTTTGCGAAAAGATCTCGCCCTCGGACTGTTCCAAACTCTAAGCGGATTCTCAGCAAGCACATTCCCCAAAACGTTTCTGTAGTCATAACAGAAGTATGCATCACCATTAGGCTCAACCCACATTGTCAACCAGGTAAGGCCGCAATTAGCCCAATTGTAGCTGGGAACAAGCATGTAGTCGAGACAACAACCTGCAACGGAGACTTTTTCGCAATTTTTCGGTACTTGTTTATTGATTCTTCAAACTCTTTGTTGTGAACAAGAGCCAACGGCTCTTCAAACTTCGAGTAGTCCGGTCTAGAAACCGGGTCAACCATCAAGTACGTTAGATCTTTGGCATATGGTTCAAGCATCTTTATCAGTCCTGGGATCTGATGAAAGTTGAGCGTGGTTATCACTGAGTTTATGTGGATAGGCGGGTTATCGTATCGACCAAGACCTCTAGAGCGTTTGAACTCTATGACGTTCTCTAGGCTATTCATAACCCTGTTCAGATCAGCCCCACCTCTGAGGTGCTTGAATGTTTTGGAATCATACGTGTCTATGCTAATAACGAAGTCGTCCACTCGAAGAAGACAGTCTAATCTATCCTCAGTTAGAGGCACCATTCCATTGGTTGTCAAGGCCATCTTGTAACCGCCCACATCTTTGAGCCAACGCACGATCTTCGGCGCTTCAACGTTCATGAAAGGTTCGCATAAGCCCATGACACAAATACCACTAATGTATGGCATTCTATGTAACATTCCCTTGACAATGTCTCGAGTCAGGGGCCCCTCTTGCGGATGGAAGGATTCTCTCATACAGTAAGGACATCGGATGTTACAGAGGTGAGTAAGACAAACACCCAAAGTTGTCGGGATGGCGTATTCACTATGCATCTTATATAGGAAACTTGCAGCTTCCCTCCACATTTTCCTGTAGACCTTGGTGTGAAACTTCATCTCAAGTTTTGCTTTCTTCGGTTTTTTCTCAGTCATGATACATCGCCTGATATTTCTCTAAACATAGCTTCGCACAGATAAGAGAATCATGCATTCTGGCCACATAATCCCTTGATCGAGCGCCCAGCTCCCGACGGAGATCATCATCCTCAACCAATCTGAGTATTTCCCTCTCAACAAATTGTTTTTTCTTGGCATTGATGAAGGGGCAGCTAGGAACAAAGGCGGACGCATCCTCACCAATCTGAGTTATCACGGGTATTCCCATAGCAGCGGCTTCGATGGCACTGAATCCATAAAAACCCAATCCAACACGATCCACCCAGATGTCAATCAAAGCATAATAGCTTTCCATATCATTATGGTTCATGACTTTCTCCAACGGGCGATCCAAAGCTTTGTTGGACTCCTCTATGGCAGATTTTATTTCAGCGATTGGAATGAAAGGCTGTTTCACAGGATCAACTTGCTGGGCGCAGTAGCCAACGTTAACGCCTTCATGTGCAACGAGTTTCTCGGGTGAGAATCTTGCTGTATCCACTGGAAGAGGTATCCAAGTTGCTTCAGGAACCACTTTTAGCAGACTTGGAAGGGACACGAATGATGGCACTTCATAACCGTACAGATGCTTAGTCGTGTTAGGGTCGTGATAATGCTGAATGAGCCTGCTTTTCCAATGTTTTTGAACAAAGCTAGGAAGACGTCCTGTGTGATGACTGTGCAGAATGTCGAACTTGAAGAATCGCTTCCAGTCGAAGTATCTAAGAGGTCTCCCAAGCTTTGCCCGTCTTGGAAGGAGAAAATCCTCATTGAAGCCAAAGGGATGAGGAGCAGCCGACAGAACATGACTCTCCACGCCAAGCCGTCTAAGAGCTTGGGTCAATATCACTCCGACTCCCATGTGCTGGTAATGAAGAATCTTCATGATCTATGACCTCCGTTTACTCTCATTTCATGCACTCTATTGAATGGAATGATGTGAAGCCGCCTTGAGTCCACAATTTTCTTAGCCTCCAAGCATTTTCACATAAATTTCCATATGCTTCCTAGCAACCACAGCAGAATCATGATGTTTTGCCACCCATTGCCTCGACCTGCGCCCTGCATCGTCTCTTTTCTTTTTGTCGTTGCAGAGACTGAGAGAAAAAAGGATCTCCTTTTCAGTTCCTGCATTAAGGACAGGTGGAAACTCATCATAGACCCTAGAGAAATGCGATTTAGAAAGGAAAATGATTAACGGTTTTCCGCATGCCATGGCCTCAAACCCAGCAGTTCCGCTGCTTCCTAAGTTGAACTGATCTGCAATCACTGTGGACTTGTTAATCCATTCCACAAGGCAAGGTTTGCTCATCAGAGGAACCCAGTGAACATGTTTTTCAATGCCAAAGTCTGCTATCAGGCTCTTCGATTTTTGCTGGTCAACCCCCCAATTAACCAAGACAAGTAGAGAATCCGCTTGTTCCTTCAGAAAGGCAGCGAAGGCCTTGATCATTTTGTCCTGGCCCTTTTCTTTCCAGTCTTGTCTCGAATAGCAGAATATCACGTTTTCATAGTTCAATGGGTCAACTTTCATGGGTCTATATCTTTGCATGTTGATGGCGAAGGGCATAAAAACCCAGTTTAACCGGTACTTATCGCATAGGTCAAGCGTGTCGGGGTTTGTCATGAGGATCATCTTAGCGTGTTGGTAGCTTTTTTTCATCAGCCAATATCTAATTCCCTTGTACGAGATCCTAGCTTCCCCGAAGTATCTTATCGCTCCAGCTTCAAATGGAATGTAGTCGCGTCTCAGCAGATAGGAGTATATGAAAAACGGAACGTGAGCGACAATCAGATCATATTTTTTCATCTCCTTTCTTATTCTGTTCAGTTTGCTCATTATGTTGCTTCTCAGGTCAAGAAAATGCAGCCAATCAGGCTTGACAAAGTCTTGGTTTAACCTTTCCCAGTTCGGACGGTAAGGTTCACCAATATCTTCAACTTGGAATTTCAGCAGTTCCCACTGTGGTAGCGCCGTGACGTGGCTTTGGGTTGGGATGTAAAGTTGCACATTTTCCCCCAAAGCCTGCAATTCTTCAACGACTGGAAAGGCGTCGTTAGCCAAGTTGCCAAAGTGAGCCACGGTTTTGTCCAGTTTTTCGCCCGCCGTCATCTTCTAAGTATTTTTCTGATTCTTTGGACCTGACTTCTACCCACGAAATCAGAGATGTCCAATTTAGGTTTTCTTTTCAACTTAAACTCCAAGAAGCCGCCGAGCATTGTCAGCTGCTGGAGTTTGTTAGGCTCAGTCATGATGTTCTTTGCGAGCCTTACGAGAATAAACCAGAAAGGGTAACCCAACTCGTACATGCTTTGCCCAAATGTCCAAACAGAACTGCTGCCATAAGGTCTCAGGTGTTGATAAGACGCACTTGCAATTCTCTTGATCCGTCCACCCTTCTGCTGGGCCTTGAACAGAATCCAACTTTCCCAACCGATGGATTCAGGAAAGGGGAGAACTTCCTTCAAGAAGCTGTATCGAATTATTCTGCCAGACCCGTGAGGACTAGCTTGATCGAATACCTTTTGCTTAGTGTGGCTTCCAGAGCACACATAGAGTTGAGAATCTTTCTTGAACTCTTCCAGTACAAGTTGAACATAGTTGTTTGGATATAAGCTGTCGTCTCCAGAAATCATCACGTAACTGCATGGTTCTGATACGCGGCTTAACCCCAGATTAATCAGTTTGGGGACCCGGGCAAAATCTCTGGGCAGCTTGTGCTCTAATCGAATCTTGGTTACTTGAGGAAACCTCTCAAGAATCCGCGGCGTCGCGTCGGTTGAAGCGTCATCGATGACAACTATTTCCCGAGCTGAAACAGTCTGAGAAAAAACAGACCGCAGAGTCTGTTCAATGGTTGCTTCCCCATTCTTAGAGGGGATTAAAACCGCATAAGAAGCTTCAACCCTGGGTCCTTGCCGCCCTGACGACCTTGACCTTTCCCTCACAGTTTATCGCTTGCCTTCAGTTCCTTGGTGACGAAAAGCCTCAGCCAAACTTCAAGCGCTAGAATCATGAAAAGCCTAGTAACATAACGCAGCCTAGTCCCGTCTCTTCCTGAATCAGCCTGCTTCTGGGCTTTGACCAGCCATGCTTTGTTTATTAGCTCCATTTCACAGCATCGGGCATCGTCGAAAAGCCCGATTGCGCTGTCCCTAGTTTTTTGCCACATCTCGATTCTGTTCATGCCAAAGCCTATTTTTGGTTTTGTCGCCGACTTGTATGCAAAATTCTCCATGAGGATTTGCCTAAGAAATATCTTTCCAACGTTGTTCTTGTGGTCGTATTTCAGGTGATAGGGCAAGTGAGCAGCTGTGTAAATGACCTCGTTGTTGAGCAGTGGGGCGAACATATTCTGTTTGAAATGCTTTGCGAACGCGATGTTAGTTGGGGCAAAATCGTAAAGGAGTTTGCCATTGTAGTCAGCCAAGAAAGTCTGTCCTAGTTTGCTGAGCGGGTTTTTGAAATGCTCCGAGAGAGTAGCATAGATGTCTTCCCACCGAAACTTGATTTTTGAACCAAACATTCTCTCTTGATCGGGTACCCAATCCATTTTGTGAGTATTCACGTAGGCTTTTGAATCAAGTGTTCTTGCGTTTGAATCGAGGATTTCCTTGTAACGAAACGCGTAGCCTCCAAACATTTCGTCGCCACCATCTCCAGTTAGAAGCATGTCCACCTTGTAACGGTCAAAATACTCGAAAATATAGTAGGTGTACGCATTCCAGCGTGGCACACCGAGCACTGCGATTTGTTGAGGGAGTTCTCTAAGCGGGTTCTCTATATGGAAGTGAAAGTGATGTGTTCCAAACACGTCGGACACCTGCTCTGCATCTTGAGATTCCCGCTCATCCTCGCCAAACGTAATGCACAAAGTCTTGATGTTAAGTCGCGGGTAAAGCTTTCTAGCCAACGCCAGAACTGAAGTGCTGTCAACGCCCCCGCTAATAGCTATGCCGACTTTCTTAGGGTTTCCATAATCGATGGCTGACTTGATTGCGCCTTCTATCATAGGCTGCAAGCCGGCTTCGATGCCTGTGTAAGGCACAAAGTCTTTCCAAGTCAGCTTTGGCAAGAATGTTGAGCCTTTCGGATAATAGCGCAATGTCAGAATGTAACGCAGTTCATCCAAGTTGATCAAACTGGAATCCTCAACTCTCTTAGACTTCATCAGTTCTTGTTCACCCAAACGATTAGACTCCTTTCGAGAATTTCAAACAAACTAGAGTAGAGATTCTTCGCCTCATTAAAATAACGTTTGCTCTTAGGCTCTGCCTGTAACCTCTGCGCCCACAGGTTGCAGACAAAAACTGATCCCCACACGATTCAAAAATTTGGCAAAAACAGTCTGAAGCCGCCTAAAGCGATTTCGTCTGAACAGAAACCAGCTCCGTATTATTACTGATTCCAAGCCGAAGTTAATAACAACTGAAAAACCCCTCAACCCACAAACAGTCTACGCTGCGTGTTCAATTACAACTGTCCAAGCGATCCCAGCCTAGCATGCTGGATGATGATGTCACTCGGAACATTCTGACGACGACATCCACACAGCCTTCACCCTGCTAAACACAGCCGAAACATGGTAGAAGAAGGCTAAAGGTAAAAGCCGCCTTCTTCTTTTGAAATCTCTTTCCCGCAGAGCAGGCAACATACGCAAACGTCACGCTTGACAACATTAAACGTCACGCATAACAACATAGAACGTCACACTAAAACACCAGCAAACAGCGACCAAACCACAAATCAGAACCAAAAACAGAACCCAGAACGCACCCAGAAAAGCCCCACTTTCACCACAAAAAAATTTTTCAGCACTCAACGTACTAGCCTCTAACCACAAACTAAATAAAACCGAATCATTGTCTTCATGCCAGAGGGAGCAAAAAATCATGAGCAGAATTCGGAAGGTCTTCAGCCGCGAAAATATCACGGATGCATTTGGACGTTTAGGCTTTATCCGCGTCAGACTGACGCACGCTGCCTTATTGGAGCTCTCCCTTCTAACCCTAATTCTCATGCTCGCCTTCACAGTTAGACTTCTCCCCATGCGATGGGGCTACTACCTATCAGAATTCGACCCGTACTTTCAGTATCGTTTGACTAAAGACATTGTACAGAATGGCTACGGTCATTGGTTGACTTGGCAAGACACAATGAGTTGGTGGCCTTGGGGACGAGACGTAGGCTATACAGCTTTTCCTGGACTAGCGATTGTTGCAGCCACACTCTACAATATATTCAACGCGTTAGGCGTGCCCATGGTCCCATCTTATGCAGCGGGCCCGCTTGCCTCTGACCCTGTCTATAACTTCGTAATTATGTTCCCGGTGGTGATGGCAACTCTAACTTGCTTAGCCATATACTTCTGGGGCAAAGACATCGGCGGAAAGGAAGTTGGGTTATTCACGGCCTTTTTCCTGGCGTTAAATGGATCTTACATAGGCAGAACAGCCCTAGGATTTTTCGACGACGAAACCATAGGCGTCTTCAGCATCATCATGTATTCTCTATTCTTCCTGAGAGCAGTAGAGAAAGAAAGACCGATCAAAAGCAGCATACTCTACTCAATAGCAGGAGGCCTTTCACTTGGTCTCCTGTTCACTGCGTGGGGCGCCTCAAGGTACCCGGTTGGAGTGACTTTGTTGTTCGTTATGGTTTTGCTTTTCTTGCGAAGATATTCAACTAACCTGCTTGTATCTTATGGCATAACCTACGCTGTCGCATTGGCAATCGCCATAAACGTGCCACACCTGCAGGGTATCAGATTTCTGCTGGAGATAACTAACATTGCAGTGTTTGGAGTATTCGCATTACTCTGCGCATTTGAGATGGGCCATCGAATAAAGACGCCCAGAATGAAGAGCATCTTTGTGCTAGGCACGATTGCTGTGGGCGTAGCAGCATTTGCGACACTCTACGCGTTTGGATACATACAGCCAATAGCTGGCAGGTACCTGTCAGTTATCAACCCCTTTGATGTAGGCGCGCGCGAGGCAAACCCAATTATTGTTTCAGTGCAAGAGCACAGACCCGCTGCGTGGGGAACACTCTATTACGACCTTGGAGTTGGCATACTCTTCATTCCCGTAGGTTTCTACTTCGCTGCCCAGAACCCAACAAACCGCAACATATACCTGATTCTATTCGGCTTGACTTCAATATACTTCGCCAGCACCTTTGTCCGCTTAACACTAATTCTGGCTCCAGCCCTGTGCATCCTCTGGGCGCTGGCACTCACAAGGGTCTTAAAACCGTTCATCACACTTCTGAGAGAGAAACCACTAACGTTTAAGGCTAAGATGCGGCTGGAGGGACATGTAGGAAGAGAATTCAGCGCTGCACTCCTAATACTCATATTCCTTCTGCTCACAGTGACCTTCGTCTTCCCAAGCACTGAATCCAGAATAAGAGGAGACCCCTTCCCAAGAGTCATGGAACAGGCCTACGTGCCAGTTACGATAGCAGCAGCAAGCTTGCCGATTAAGCCCGATCAAACAGTGCCCGACTGGTTTGACGCATTGAATTGGATGTATTATAACCTGCCGTCAGACGCTGTTATTGCAAGCTGGTGGGACTATGGCTACTGGATCACAACCATTGCAGACAAACGATCGCTTGTGGACAACGCAACCTTCAACACAACCCAAATAGAACAGGTCGGCTTGATGTTCATGTCAAACGAAACTGGCTCAATAGAAGTGCTTGACAGGTTCAACGAATTGGGTCAGAATCGCGGATCCTCATCCAAGGTTGATTATGTCGTAGCATTCTTCACTTTTGACAATCAAGGCAACGACGTGGGATATGGCGAAGAAAGCAAGTGGCGATGGATGGCAAACATTGCTTTCAAGAATTTGACAGCTCACGAACGCTACGGCAACTTCTCCCTAGGAAGAAACTGGACTGACAAGAACCAAAACGGACAACCTGAACAAGATGAGCTAATCAGTAATCCACTCGGCGAGAACACCACCATGTACAAGATGATGCAATGGGGAAAGAAACAGAGAGTTGAATCAATCACTGCGACCGAACCCGAGCACTTTGAACTCATCTTTTGGTCTCAAAAAGACAGGTCTCCAGTGGTCACCGCTGGAGGCGTACACGCACTCGTGACTGTATGGAGAGTAAAGCGCTAGCAGAAAGTGAGCCTATGGCTGATCCACAAAAGGGACAAGACGAACAGGGTATTGCTTACGAATGCGTCAAGTGCGGCGCTGTGGTTTCAAACGATGAACTTGAGCTTCGCGGCGGCGGAGTCAAATGCACATACTGCGGTTACCGCGTGTTGAAGAAGATCAGACCACCCATTGTGAAACGCATAAAGACGCAGTAGTCCTAGCAAGTCTTTTATGACTCCTTCTCTAAATCAGATTCATTTGGAGGGACAATAGTATCAAGCGCAAGTTGATGGACATTCTTGCTTGCCCGATCGACAAATACTACCCACTCGAACTTCATGTTTTTGAGGAAAAAGACGAGATCGTTGATGGAGTCATAATCTGCCCAAAGTGCACGCGGTGGTATCCAATCAGAGATGAAATCCCCGAAATGTTACCAGATGAACTTAGAGAAGAAAAAGATGAAATTCCTTTCATGAAGAAATGGAAAGACAAGTTTCCACCAAAAATCGTCAGCGAAGGCAAACCGTTCAATCTAAAGAAATAGCACAAAAGCTGCAAAACAGAAAACCCCGTCTCTACTTGAAGAACACCAAATGACTCGAACCTCTACAATCGAGTCGCATGTGCACTTACAATGGTTTGAGTTTGACAGCTGAGCCTTTCCTTGCTGATTTCAGCGCTGCTTCAGCTATCTGCAGGGCTTTCAAGCCGTCCAGTCCTGTGATGATGGGTCTCTTGTCGTCTAAAACGCTAGTTGCGAAGTGTTGCAGTTCAAGCTTCAATGGTTCTTTCACATCGTATCGAGGCGCCATAGTTTGCCCTGACGTTTCTATTATTATCTCCTGAGTAATGTAGTCCAGCGTCATTATGGCTTCGCTTCCAGTCACGGTCAACTTTCTAATCTTGTACGGCGTCAACCAATTGGCCTCGATGAAAGCAGTTTTCTTCCCCTTGAATGTTATCAGTATCTGAGCGTGGTCTTCAAATTTCTTATGGCGAAAACTGCCGGCTCTAGCGTAGACCTCTACTGGCTCATCATTGAAAATGTATCGCGTAATATCTATGTCATGTATTGCCAAGTCTTTGACCACACCAACATCGCCGATCCGCTCAGGCCACTGCGAAACCCTTCGAGCCGTGGCATAAACAACAGTGCCGATCTCGCCCTTTTCCACAGCCTGCTTGATACGCTGCAAGCCTGGAATAAACCTCATCAAGAAGCCCACCATTAGATGCTGCTGCTTCCTCTCCGCCAAAGCAACGATCTTCCTAGCTTCCTGCAAATTGTTTGCCATCGGTTTTTCGACTAGCACGTGTTTTCCAGCTTTCAGTGCCGTCATAGCCTCTACTGCCAAGTTAGTAGACCACGTGCAAACAGTGACTGCTTCCACATCTTTTCTTTTCAGCATCTTGCGACTGTCACTGTAAGCGTCGACTCCGAAGAGTTCAGCAACTGCTTTGGCTTTGGCTTCGTCTTTGTCACAGATAGCAACCAAACGTGTCTCGCTCAATTCTTTCAAGTTTCGAGCGTGATTTCGTCCCCAGAATCCAGCACCGATAACAGCAATACCCAATTTTCTCATTTAGTCCACACTCCTCTACCCACTCCACGATAAACGAAACCTGCTTTTTCAGCCCTTTCAGGTTCAATGACATGCCCCATGTCAACTATAGCCGCACTTCTAGTCATAAGCAACTTCAGCCTTTTCAGGTTCAACTGCTTGAAACGATTGTGTCCCACGACGATGATTATGCAATCCGTTCCTTCAATGGTCTTCGCTATGGTTCTTTCAGCAGAATAGCCCAGATCCTTCAACTCCTTATACGTGTAAAGCGGATCAAAGACGCGCACAACCGCGCCCTTATCGGTAAGCATCTTAACCAGTTTGCCAACTGCGCTTCCCCTATGTTCCTTAGTATTCGAAGAGTACGAAACACCCAACAAAGCAATCTTTGACCTTCTGAACGGCTTCTGATACTTACTCAACGCGTCACGCGTCAACTGAACAGCGCGCGCAGGCATTTCATCGTTAACCTTTCTAGCCAAGACCACCAAACTCAGTTTGACGCCAGCGGCTTCAGCCTCTTCCAAAAGAAGGTACGGGTCTTTGGGGATATGCCCGCCGACGATTCCCGGACGAAGCAAATGGCAATACGGTTGTGAGTTGGCAGCGACTTGAGCTTCCAAATAGTCCACTTTGATCTTCTCGCACAGCACACTGAAGTCGTTGGATAAGGCTAAACAAACATCACGATACACGTTTTCGAAAAGTTTAACCGTTTCCGCAGTTTTCAAGTCCCGAACTTTGACTATACTGCCTTTTGCTATGGTTCTCAGGAAAAGGCTAGCAGCAATGTAACTCTGCTCGTTTATGGCGCCTACCACACGTGCATAGTTCGTCAAGTCTTGCAGTATTCGCCCTGGAGCTGCACGGGTTGGGCTGTTTACAAGTCCAAAGTCTCTTCCAGCCCTCAAACCTGAAGCATTTTCCAAAGCCTCTTTAACCAGAGTCTCAGTGATTCCAGGGCCTACAGTGCTAGCAAGAATTACCAGCGAGCCACGACGAAGTCCCATGCCAACGTCTTTACAGGCTTTCTCAACATGGGTATAGTTAGGTTTCTTTTTTTCATCAACAGTCGTGGCGACAACAATGACGATTACGTCACTTTGCGACGCAGCTAGTTGCGCATCGGCTGTCACCGTTAAGCGGTTGATTTTCACATATTTTTTCACAATCGCGCTAAGATCCGTCTCGACAAATGGAGTTTTACCCTTCTTCAGAAGGCTGATGACGTTGGGATCTGCGTCCACGCCGATAACTTGAAACCCAGCCTCTGCAAAAGCACATGCCGTAGGCAGTCCTATTCGTCCGCATCCGACAATTGAAACAGTGTATTTTGCACGTTTCCCCGGTGTGTCCAAGTCTCTGGCGTCGAGTTTCATAGCCCTTGAGTCAGGTGCGGACGCAGCCACGATGTCACCATGCTTGATTGGTTTTTTGTATAGTATCTCAGTCGCTATTGTATAACAGTTTCGAAAATTCTGAGAATCTAGTTCTACGACATTTGTTCAATGGCTTTTACAATAGCCTTGATCGGGTCTTCAAAAGTGTTCGTTAGTTTTCTCGCCTTCATCGCCTGCGTCTTCCTTACTGTCTCAATGTTATCTAAAGTCTTCAAAACCTTCTCTCTGATTCTCATGCAATTTGTTTCTCGAATAATTAACCCCTTCTTGACAAGGTAATCTTCAATAAGAAAAGGTTTGCCGGGATAACATGAGAATGTGGGTACTCCAAGCAACGCTGCCTCAGCGGTCATGGTTCCACCTGCACCCACGAAAACGGAGGTATATGACAGTAGGCTGGGGGCATCAACTGTGGACCTGCATATAACGGCATGTTGTCCGAATTTTTCTGTTAAGAAATCGATCTGAGACTCGTAGCGGGGCAAGACTACGGCTTGAAGGTTTAGATTCGATTCCAGCATATTCTCAAGTAATGGTGTCCACGTTGGATTCTTCGATGTTCTTCCCAAGAGGTAGCTGGCAAACGACTCCTCGGCTCGAAACACCACTATAGGTTGGGACGCCACCAATCCTAGTCGTCGCAAGACCTTCTCGTCTGGTTTGAAGTCTTTCAACCAAGCCCACGGGTCTATCGCGTTGTACTGAACTATTCTGCTTGGTACGATGCCAAATTTGGTCCAAGCCGTCTTAGGAACAAATTTCGGCGTTAATAGCAAGCTGACAAACGGAACGGTTAGACGTGCAACCGCTTCAGAGTGAGGCGAATCGTTCAGACAAACATGGGGAAGATGCAAGCCAAAGGCTACTCGGGACATCTCAGGCGAAGCGAAGGAAACAACAACGTCAGGCTGCGACTCGGCAACGATTGAAGCCAACTCAAGTGTTCGTTGGGCGCTTGCTTCAAGTTTATCCTTAAGAGCTGCGCCACCATGTCTCCCCACAACGCGGGCTTCGATGCCCTTCATTTTCAACAGTTGGTTTACTTCTCTGTACTCTCGGGTTGTCTCAGAGACTTTGTGACCTTCACTGCGTAGTTGTTCTGACAGTTCTGCAAACAGCATGCACTGTTTGGGTGTGAGTATGTCAATGAATACGTGCATTTGTGACGACTTCGCCGCTTCTTGCTTGTTCCTCAGATAAGAGGATAGTACTATTAAGCGTTGGGAAAATGCGTCGCCTACATTAAGCATTTGGATATGCGAGTGTCTTCGGTGACCTCCTTGTGGGGGCAGAGCGTAACGCCCTTGGCAATCTTCACCCCGTCATGAATGGTAACGTGGTCCCCTATTAGGCAGCCTTCAACGATCTTGACGCGCTTGCCAACAGAGACTCCTTCGCCAATGATTGCGTCTTTGATACGCGAAAAATCTGAGACCACTGTTCTTGGAAAAATGACAGAATTCTTGACTAGGACGCTTTTTCCAATAGCCACGCCTTCACCTAGGGTCACATGGGGACCAACTGTCGATCTTGCTCCGATCTTTGTGCGCTCCCCGATGGCCACGGGATTGTTAATTATTGCTGTGCTCGCCACTCTTGCTGTCTTTGCGATGCTCCCTTTCTTGAGTTCAGAATCGAGTAGAAGCCTATTGCCCTTCAGGAAATCAGCTGGTTCGCCAATGTCGATCCACGGTCCACTGAATTCATAACCGAACAATTCGTTGTCGCGAGCCAAAGCTGGAAAAACTTCACGCTCAATAGAGACGCGCCGCTTGCTCGGTATGTAATCAAGAATTTTGGTGCTCAGGGCATAGACGCCTGCGTTAATGAGGTTGCTAGGAGCTTTTCCATGCGGCGGTTTCTCGACAAAGCGTTTGACGCGGTTTTTGTCAGCGAGTTCAACAACGCCATATCGAGACGGGTCGTCAACTCGATGTAGAGCGATCGTTGCTATGCCCCCGTTCCTTGTATGCTGAGCAAGAAGATCCGCGTAATCTATTTTTGAGAGAATGTCGCCGTTCAGAAGGAGGAAAGACTCATTGTGTCCAATGATCCTTTCGGCGTTTTTGACGCAACCGCCTGTTCCAAGAGGCTTTGATTCGCGGCAGTAATGGGTTTTCGTGCCGTAGGCAGATTTTCCATATTGCCTGACAAAGGCTCCAGACATGTAGTTGACTGCGAATACAATTTCTGTTACGCCAGCGTCTGCTAGCCGCTCAAGGGTCCAGTCTAAAAGCGGTTTGCCACCTATTGGGAAAAGATGCTTTGGGCGAGTGCAGCTTAATGGGCGGAGTCGAGTTCCAAAGCCACCTGCAATGATTACAGCCTTCACGCGATGATCCCTTGGTGCAGATGATCTACTTTTCAATGCTATTCATTAAAGCTTTTATGAAAGATCTGGTGCGCCACATGGTGCTTTGCTTCAGAAGCTACTCCCATTCTATCGTTGCTGGCGGTTTGTGGGTGATGTCGTAAACAACTCTCACGATTTGCGGAATTTCGTTCGTTATTCTTGTCGAGATTCTCTCCAGAACGTCATAGGGAATGCGTGCAAAGCAGGCAGTCATGGCTTCTCGGCTTTCAACTGCTCTAACAGCAACAGTATAGCCGTATGCTCGAGCGTCGCCCTTCACGCCTGTGGACTTTGTTTCAGTCAGAACCGCAAAGTACTGCCACAAACTGTCTTGCAAGTGCGCTTTCTCAAATTCGTCTGTTACTATTTTGTCAGCCTTGCGCAGAACCTCGACTTTCTCGGCTGTAATTTCGCCAGTCACGCGCACAGCCAGACCTGGACCTGGAAACGGTTGGCGCCAAGCAATTTCCCGTGGCAACTTCAACTGCTCAGCGACTTTTCTGACTTCGTCCTTGTAAAGATCTCGTAATGGTTCAATCACGCTTTTGAACCCTATTTTCGTGGGTAGGCCCGCTACATTGTGGTGAGTTTTGATCTTGTCAGAGTGCTTGCGGAACCCTGATTCGATGCGGTCTGGATATATCGTGCCCTGAACTAGATACTCAGCGCCCACTTTTCGAGCTTGAACTTCAAAAACTCGCACGAATTCTCGGCCTATAATCTTTCGTTTCTCCTCAGGGTCAGTGATACCTTTCAGCTTCCGCAAAAACTGTTCATGGGCATTTACAGAGACGAAATCGATGCCGATGTCGCCAAAGGTTCTTTCAACGAATTCGGGTTCCCCAGCCCTCATGAAGCCGTGGTCTACAAATACTGCTGTCAAGTTCTTGCCCAAAGCTTGCGCAGTCAAAGCTGTGGCAGTGCTCGAATCTATGCCACCGCTGAGTGCCACTATTGCCTTGCCCTCATTGGCATTTTGCTTTATCTCTTCAACCGAAGCCTTAATGAAATCCTTCATCTGCCAGTTAGGCTCACATTTGCATACTTCAAATAGGAAGTTGCCCAACATCTGGCTGCCGTGTTCTGTGTGGATCACTTCGGGATGCCACTGTAACCCGTACACGCGCTTTACTTCATTTCCGAATGCTGCGACCGGGGAGTTTTCTGAACGTGCCAGAATCACGTAGTCTTCAGGCATTGCGAAGACTGTGTCTCCGTGGCTCATCCACACTTTTTCTTTTGGTCCCAATTCCTTCAGCACGCCTAGAGGCTTGTCAATAACTGCTGTGGCGACGCCATATTCTTTGTGTTGGGCAGGTTCCACCTTTCCGCCAACCATTTGTGCGATGAGTTGATGACCATAGCACAAGCCCAAAATGGGCAGGTTCAACTCTAATATGCTTGGGTTGCACCTCGGCGCGTCTTTTTGGTAGACGCTGTCTGGTCCGCCAGAAAGAATCAAGCCTTTAACGTTGACTTTTTCGCCTAATGCCTTGATTTCTTTCGGAGTAATGTCTTGTGGCACGATTTCCGAATAGACACTTCGCTCACGCACTCTTCTGCCTATCAGATGGCAGTATTGCCCGCCGAAATCAAGGACAAGAACTGTGTCGTATCTCATCTTTTGAAGCCTTGTGGGTTTGGAGGGTCTACACGACTACTCAAAGAAGATGTAATATGCTTTGCGTTTTACTGAATTATGCCCAGCGCTCTCAGTCGTTCTCTAGTGTAGCTTTCGAATTCCCACATCATGCGCAGTTCAGAACCTGCCAATCTGCCGGTTTTCTTGCGTCTTTTGCGGTTCAACTGTGTCGCTCCTATGCTAAGAGATATTTTTGCACTTCCCATTTTGTTACCTTGCTGGTAGTTGCGGGCTTTGCAGCCAATTGGTACTCGCGCCATTCTTCCATCTTTAGTCTCCTGTATTTCTCGGCGTTTTCTCTGCCAAGCGCTCTGATGCATATGTCATCGTTGTTCCATTCGTCCAACGCTTCTTTGAGCGTTGCTGGCAGAGTCTTTATTCCCAGTTGCTTTCGTCGTGACTCTGTTAGGTGGTAGACGTTTTCATCAACAGGGTCACCTGGTTCGGTTTTCTTTTTTATTCCTTCTAAGCCTGCTTCAAAAAGAACCGTGTAAGCTAGGTATGGGTTGCACAAGGGATCTGGACTTCTGTATTCTATACGAGCCTCATTCTCTTTGCCTGGAAAATACTCGGGCACTCTAACTAGGGCTGAGCGGTTTTTTCTGCTCCATGCCAAGTACACAGGCGCCTCATAGCCGGGTACCAGTCGTTTGTAACTGTTGACTGTAGGAGCGGCAATCGCTGACAATGCTCGTGCGTGCTCGAGCACGCCGCCTATGAAGTATCTGCAGGCTTGTGAAAGGCAAGCGTATCCTTCTGGATCGTAGAATAGGTTCTTGCCCGTTTTTGTTGAGAACAAGCCTAAGTGTACGTGCATGCCGTTTCCAGCTTTGCCGAATAATGGTTTTGGCATGAATGTGGCTGTCCAGTTGTATTTTCGATCGGCGACTGCTTTGGCTGCTAGCTTGTAGCGGGTTATGTTGTCCGCTGTAGTAATCGGGTTGGAGTATTGGAACGTGATTTCGTTTTGTGCTGAGCCGACTTCGTGGTGTTGTCGCTCGACAACGATGCCCATTGATGACAGTGTATCACTCAGGTCCATGCGGTAAGGTTCCGTAATGTCTCTGTTTGGCGCTATGTCGAAATATCTCGGGTTTTCTTTGACTCTATGTTCTACAGGTCGAAGCTCTCGGCTTGTGTCCTTTTCGACTAGGTAGAATTCGAGTTCCGCAGCGGCTGTAGGCTCGTAGCCATGGCTTCGTGCCTCTTCAGCCTTTTTTGAGCAGATGTATCGCGAGTCGCCTTCGAAACGTCTCCCGTCAGGTAAGTACGTGTCGCATAGGAAGCTTACAACTGCTTTGTCATAGAAGTAGCGAGGCAGGACCGCAAATGTGGAGATGTCGGGTTTCATGACCATGTCGCTCTCGTGAATGCTGAGATAGCCTGGAATCGAGGAGCCGTCGAAGCCTACTCCGTCTCTGAGAACGGATTCTGCCTCTTGCGCGGGCACTGTTCGGCCTTTCAAGGCTCCCAGCAAGTCTACAAAGTGTAGCATTATGTGGTCGGCGTGTTTGATGAGAGATAGGCAAACAGCCATGTTTTCTCGTGCTTTGAAGTCTTGACCGTTCATTCATATTCCTCTCTATCCGCAAGTTTCAGTGTTAATAGAAAGATTTATTTGCTGATAGAATATAAAGATTTTCACAGGTTTAGAGTGCAAATGTTGAAAAAAACCGCAGCTGACCGAATGAATGTCAAATGGAGGTGATAGCTGCATGGTTATGGATGAGACAGATGTCAAGATTCTGAAAAACTTGATCTCTGATGCAAGGCTTTCCTCGCGGCAGATCTCAAAGAGCGTGGGTGTATCCATTGGCACTGTACTCACGCGGATCAAGAAAATGGAAAAGGATGGTATTGTCAGAGGTTACTCCGCGGTGGTGGAACATGAAAAACTGGGTTACATGTTGACTGCGCTAATTGAAATCACAGTGTCGAAAGGACGCTTACTGGAAATGGAGAACGAAATCGCGCGTATGCCCAACGTTTGCGCCGTGTATGATGTCACGGGCTTGACTGACGCGTTTGTCATAGCTAAGTTCAAGAGTCGTGAGGATCTGAGTGCTTTCGCAAAGCGTTTGTTAGCCTTGCCATACGTTGAGAGAAGCAACACGCACGTTGTGTTGACTACAATCAAAGAGGACTTCCGGCTTGTGTGAGGCTCAAGTTTCTCTGAATATTTTTTTTCCGCGTCACTCATTGTTTGGCGTGGAGTTGTTGCTGAAATGCGAGTGCATAGTGTCTGTGGTTATGGCTGATGCCCTGCGGGAATGGAAATTTCAGAAGAAGAAGGCGCCAATTCCCTTTAGCCTTCTTCTACCATGTTGCGACTGCGGCAGAGGCTGTATGGATGTCATCGTCAGAGTGTTCCGGGTGACATCAACAAGTTTGAGCTTTGTATTTTGGGGTCTGTTTGGGTTCTTGTATGGTGCTCTGGGTTCTGTTTGCGCCCTGTCTTGCGTCAGGTTTAGGCGTGGCTTCGTCAACAATGGCATTGCGAAGCTGGTTTCTGTTTTATGTGTCGTTAACTTCTGCTTAGAAACAGTAATAATACCGACTCTTTTTGAATGTGCTTGATTGGCTGTGTGGGCGTCGTCGTCAAACTGCGCTCTAGTGACATCATCATCCAGATAGCAGTAGCTTGGATGCTGTAGTTGAACACGCAAGCTCACAATGTTTCTGCAGAATTTGGCATCGCTGGACACGGGTAACATTTAACTGAAAGTGTTGAAAGAATCAGTTAGTCGCATTAGTAAGCGGGGGTTGCCAAGCATGGCCAAAGGCGTAGCCCTGAGGCGGCTATCCCGCAGGGGTTCGTGGGTTCAAATCCCACCCCCCGCACCAGAAATTAGGCTGATTTAGGAGTTATTTTGACTGGAAAAAGCTTAATTTAGGGGCTTTGTAAGTGGGGGCTGCAATTTGAACACCAGTTTACCGGTAAGAGGCGCTATGATCTTTTTCGGAATAGAAGCAATCGCGATTCAGGTCTCCAGTTTGTCTTAGAGCTTCTGTCACATGTTAACTAGTTTATGGCTCCCCAACCCTTTTTGCGTTTTTCTTTTGCGTCCAAGGATACATCGTGCTGCAAATTTCCAAGATAAAGCGAGCCTTTTTTTGAGGTTTTAAACAGACGATTGTTGGTATCGTTTTGCAGAATCACTTTTCAAAATCGGTAAAGGTTTCCAACACTGTTCCAGACGAAGGCATGCGGGAGTGCTTCAGCCATGGCGTGGGTTCCTCTCCAGCCGATACAGTGGGAAGGTGCCACGAGATCAGGGTCTAGTAGTTGCAGTTGTTCGACTGTTTGGCTTATTCTTGGTTCGTATTCTGGAACTCGAGGTTTTGTGGACAATTCTGACAATACCTTGCCTGAAGTTTTCGCTACAAGAATGTAGTGAATTTTGGCTTGAAAACGCCTTTGTTTATTAATACGCGTTTCGCCGCTAAAAAGATTAGCGCGCGTGTGAGACCCAATCAAAGCCTTAAAGGAAAGGCTCCCGCGGAGATGGCAATAGAACGGATTTATCAGTGAGATTGCTCTTTTTATAAAAGAGCGTGAACATCAGAGATGACTAAGATAGGCGACCACTCTAGATGTCCGAAATGCGGTGGAAGCGCCCGTGTTGTTTGGGTTTCGCAAGACGGGAAACTGGCAGCAATCAAATGCATGCGACCTCATAGTCAGCTTAGTTCCTCCACAAAAGCCATTCCAGATTTCAAAACTAAAAAGAAATCTGCCAAAGGAATGGTATTTCTCGTAGAGGTAAGCTAGAAGCTAGAAACCTCATTTTGCAACACAGCACTCAATAATAGAACAGAACCTCTCTTCAGGATTTTTTTTGCTTTATAAGGGAGCGATATGGATTTCCTCTTCGAACCTTGAAGAAGACGCGATTTTACAAAGCTTTTCAACGGTCATTCTCATCTCCTCATAAGTTTTTGATGTTTCTTCCAGTGCGCGAGATACATAGACGTGGAATGGGCTACGCAGACAGCGGTGTTAGTGAACGGGTGATTAGTCAACTTCTAACCGAGATGGATGGAATCATGACGCTGGAAGATGTGGTGATTATTGCTGCGACCAATCGCCCAGACATAGTTGATCCTGCTGTTCTTAGACCTGGTAGGTTTGATCGTTTGATTTATGTTCCTGAGCCTGATGAAAAAGCAAGGCTGGAGATTTTCAAATTATACACGAAAAACATGCCTCTGGCTAAAGATGTGAACATTGAATATATGGCTAATACTTCGAAGGGTTATTCTGGTGCGGATATTGATGCGCTTTGCCGTGAGGCTGCTATGCACGCGTTGCGTAGAGATGTTAAATCAAAAGAGGTTACGCTTGCTAATTTTCAGAAAGCCATGGAAAAGATTGGACCGAGCATCTTGCCTGACATGGAAACATGGTATAAAGGGTTTATGAAGCAGGTTAGACGAGTTCAGAAGCCTACAACGTTCATTGCATAATAATTTGGAGCCTAACACACATTGGTTATCAAGACTTGGAAGCTTCATCCTTTAGAGATCATATATTTAATAGACTATGATATTCCTCAATGGTCTGAAGGTCATAAGACACCTAGAGAACTGAATGAGATTGTGGATAAAGCTGATGCCTATGTCTTAGGAGCTCCATTGTACTATTTGGATGTAAATGGTTTAACCAAGGACTGAAGGAACGGGAGGAAACATGATATCGTCCAAGGCGAAAAATCGAATGAAACGTGAGCTAAGCTTAGAGCAGCCAACAATATGGGTTGG